>NZ_CVTH01000008.1:0-231 GCF_900005955.1 Pseudomonas sp. 8 R 14
AGGCTTTGGAGCGTGGGTAACCCGGCAGGACGCCGGGTTAGCCGCGCTGGGCCAAGGATGGCCCATCGCGGCGGCCCACGCTCCAAAGCCGGAGTGAGGGCACACCGAGCCTAGGCGAGGTGCCGAGTGTTGGGGCGAGGACCTTTTGCTTACTTTTGGGTCCCTCCAAAAGTGAGTCGCTGTAAAAGCGAAACCATAAGTGGCCGTTACCGCAGCAACGGATATGTACTC
>NZ_CVTH01000052.1:0-131542 GCF_900005955.1 Pseudomonas sp. 8 R 14
AACTGAAGCAATCCGCTGCCTTATTCTGCATAACTCTTTGTTTACCAAGGAGTTTTACGTTTCGACTGCGCCGGAAGTGGGGCGAATTATAGACGTCTACAATCTGCGGTCAAGCGTTAATTACGCTTTTGTTGCAGTGGGTGCTTTTTTAGTAATAAGTCGGGGGATTCGGCGCGCCACTGGCGGTACACGCAGTACCAGAAGCAACGCACCTATAGAAGCATAGATAGCCCATTCCTTCAGATCAGCTCGCACGATCCACAGCATGTGCAACAGACCAAGCCCAAGAATCACATACACCAGCCGATGCAGCTTCTTCCAGCGACTACCCAGTCGGCGTTGGCTATAGCGATTAGAAGTCACCGCCAACACAAACAAAGACAAGAACCCCAGCGCCCCCACAATAATGTAGGGCCGCTTACGCAGCTCCACACCCAATTGCGACCAATCCAGCCCCAGGACAAACACACAGTAAGCCGCTAAATGCGCCACTACATAAGCAAAGCACCACAATCCAAGCTGCCGGCGCACCGCGATCCACCCCGCCCAACCGCTCAGTTTCTGCAGCGGCGTCATTCCAAGGGTAATCAGCAAGAGGATCAGGGTACCCAGGCCAAGCCGATCAACCAGCACCTTGCCCGGATCCGGCCCCAAGGCAAAACTCCATGCCTCATACAGCCATAATAACGGCCACACTGCCGCAGCTATAAAAACGCCAATGCGCCAGATGGGGTAACGCATCAGTAGTTCTTCCGCAGATCGAGGCCTGTATATAAAGAGGCGACCTCATCCGAGTAGCCATTGAACATCTGCGTCTCACGCACATTGGGACTGAACAGCCCACTTGGCAGACGACGCTCCCGCGCCTGGGTCCAGCGGGGATGATCCACCGTAGGGTTCACATTCGCATAGAAGCCATATTCATCCGCAGCGATACTCTGCCAAGTGGTTTTGGGCTGCTCGCTTACAAGACTGATACGCACGATGGATTTCACGCTCTTGAAACCGTACTTCCAAGGTACGACCAGACGTAACGGTGCACCGTTCTGATTGGGCAACTCGCGCCCATACATGCCAACGGCCAGAATCGCCAAAGGGTTCATCGCTTCATCCAGACGCAGCCCTTCTACATAAGGCCAGTCGATCAAGCCAAAACTCGAACGCTGCCCAGGCATGCTCTTGGCATCCTGGAGGGTTTCAAAGCGGATGTATTTGGCCTTGGAGGTCGGCTCAACCTGCTTGAGTAAGGCAGAGATCGGAAAACCCATCCACGGGATGACCATCGACCACGCCTCGACACAGCGTAAACGGTAGATCCGCTCTTCTAATTGATAGGGCTTCATGAAGTCTTCAAGGGCGTAACGCCCCGGCTTTGCGACCTCACCATCGATCACCACACTCCAGGGCTCGGTCTTGAGCGAGCCCGCATTTTTCGCAGGATCGCCCTTGTCTGTACCGAACTCGTAGAAGTTGTTGTAGTGGGTTGCGTCCTTGAACGGGGTGATGGGCTCATCCTTGACCGTCACCGCCTGCCATTTCGTTGCCGGCAATTTTTCGGCAAACCAATTGGGCGCCTTGCCAGGCTCAACATCGGGATAACGCGCGGCCTCGTCAGCACTGGCCCAACGCGGCAGGCTGCTGGCAGCAATGCTGGCAAGCGCACCACCGAGCAAGCTACGGCGAGAAAGGTAGAAGGATTCAGGCGTGACATCCGATTCTTGGCAATCGGACGCTTTGGGCAATTTGATTAACATGGCAACTCCGCAGCATTGGAGAACTGATGCACCAATAGACTGCGGAGTATGGGGGAAATTACATTAAGGCAACGTTTTGTCCCGACGCATATGCAGCAAGTACTGAATCGGCCCCGAAGCGGCGTAGACCAGGAAGGCCAATAGCAGGATCCGAGGAGGATCACTGAAGACCACCGCGAACACCAATACCACTGCCAGGATCGCCACGAAAGGCACACGCCCTTTGAGATCAAGCTCCTTGAAGCTGTTGTACTTGATGTTGCTGACCATCAGCATACCGGCCGCAGCAACCATCAACGCCACCAGGAACGACATTTTTGAACCCTGGATGCCGTAGTCACTGAACGCCCAGACGATACCCGCGACCACGCCCGCTGCCGCCGGACTGGCCAGACCAATGAAGTAACGCTTGTCAGCAGTACCCACCTGGGTATTGAAGCGCGCCAGACGCAACGCCGCACCCGCGACATAGATGAAGGCGACCATCCAACCAACCTTGCCCATGTCCCCCAGCGCCCAGGCGAAGGCCAGCAGTGCAGGCGCAACACCAAAGGCAACCATGTCCGATAGCGAGTCATACTCGGCACCGAAGGCGCTTTGGGTGTTGGTCATGCGCGCCACGCGACCATCAAGGCCGTCCAGCACCATGGCCACAAAGATTGCGATGGCAGCAAAGCCGAAATACTTGCTGGCGCTCGCCGCATCACCCGCCGCCAGGGCACTTTGGGCACTCATTGAGTTGATGATGGAATAGAACCCGGCAAACAGATTTGCCGTAGTGAACAGATTGGGCAGCAAATAGATGCCACGATGCCGGACCTTACGGCCTTCAGCGTCATGCCCTTCTTCGACATGTTCATCGATCGGTAGCAGGCTTTCGGCGTCAGAAGCCTGGCTTGGCTCTTCGGGACGTTCGCTCATGGACTTTACCTTGCAACGGTGTGAAAAAAATTCGACCAATACTTGCGGCGAGTGTTCGCCCGCAAACGATGCAGCTTTATACCAGAACCCGCCCCTCAAACGAAAAAACGCGGCCTAAGCCGCGTTTTCTGTTGATACGTACGACTTAGTTTTTGGCTTTGTCGACGATCTTGTTGGCACCGATCCACGGCATCATGGAGCGCAGTTGCTCGCCGATGACTTCGATACCGTGAGCAGCGTTGTTACGACGCTTGGCGGTCATCGAAGGGTAGCCGGTAGCACCTTCGCTGATGAACATTTTGGCGTACTCGCCGTCCTGAATACGTTTCAGGGCGTTGCGCATAGCTTGGCGGGACTCGGCGTTGATCACTTCCGGGCCAGTCACGTACTCGCCGTATTCGGCGTTGTTGGAGATCGAGTAGTTCATGTTGGCGATACCGCCTTCGTACATGAGGTCAACGATCAGCTTCAGTTCGTGCAGGCATTCGAAGTAGGCCATTTCCGGCGCGTAGCCAGCTTCAACCAGGGTTTCGAAACCGGCTTTAACCAGCTCAACGGTACCGCCGCACAGAACGGCCTGCTCGCCGAACAGGTCGGTTTCGGTCTCGTCCTTGAAGGTGGTTTCGATGATGCCGGTACGACCGCCACCTACGCCGGCAGCGTAAGACAGCGCAACGTTCTTGGCATTGCCCGAAGCATCCTGGTAGATCGCGATCAGGTCAGGGATACCACCGCCTTTGACGAACTCGGAGCGTACGGTGTGACCCGGCGCTTTTGGCGCGATCATGATCACGTCCAGGTCAGCGCGTGGCACAACCTGGTTGTAGTGAATCGCGAAGCCGTGGGAGAAGGCCAGGGTGGCGCCCTTCTTGATGTTCGGCTCGATTTCGTTCTTGTACAGGGCGGACTGGAACTCGTCCGGGGTCAGGATCATGACCAGGTCGGCAGCAGCAACAGCGGAAGCAACGTCAGTCACTTTCAGGCCGTGGGCTTCTGCCTTGGCAACAGTGGCAGAGCCTTTACGCAGGCCAACGGTCACGTCAACGCCGGAGTCTTTCAGGTTGCAAGCTTGCGCGTGACCCTGGGAGCCGTAGCCGATGATGGCGACTTTCTTGCCCTGGATGATCGACAGGTCACAATCTTTATCGTAATAAACTTTCATGAGGTTCCTCTATATATCCAGGCCGTAAGGCCATTCGCTAATTTGGGTTAGATGCTGAGTACTTTGTCGCCACGGGCAATCCCGGTGACACCACTGCGTACCGTTTCCAGAATCGAGGCCGTCCCGATCGACTGGATGAAGCTGTCCAGCTTGTCGCTCGTACCGGTCAGTTGAACGGTATAAACACTGGCGCTCACATCGACGATCTGCCCGCGATAAATATCGGTAGTGCGCTTGATCTCGGCACGTTGAGCACCCGTGGCCTTAACCTTAACCAGCATCAGCTCGCGCTCGATGTGGGCGCTTTCCGACAGGTCGACCAACTTGACCACTTCGATCAGCTTGTTGAGGTTCTTGGTGATCTGCTCGATCACCTCATCGTGGCCCACGGTGGTCAACGTCAGGCGCGACAGGGTCGGGTCTTCGGTCGGTGCCACGGTCAGGCTTTCGATGTTGTAGTTGCGTTGCGAAAACAGGCCGACAACACGAGACAGAGCGCCGGGTTCGTTCTCCAGAAGCAGGGAGATAATGTGCCGCATGATTAAGTACGCTCCGTCTTATTCAGCCACATATCGCGCATGGAGCCGTCTTTGATCTGCATCGGGTAGACGTGCTCGCTGGTATCCACTTGAATATCGAGGAACACCAGGCGGTCCTTCATGGCGAACGCCTCTTCCATCTTCGGCTTCAGATCTTTCAGATCAGTGATGCGAATGCCGACGTGGCCATAGGCTTCAACCAACTTGATGAAATCCGGAAGCGATTCCATGTAGGAATGGGAGTGACGGCTACCGTAGCTCATGTCCTGCCACTGACGAACCATACCCAGCACACCGTTGTTCAAGCACACGATTTTCACCGGAAGACCGTACTGCAGGCACGTCGACAGTTCCTGGATGTTCATCTGAATGCTGCCTTCACCGGTGACGCACGCGACGTCAGAGTCCGGGAAACTCAGTTTCACACCCATAGCTGCTGGGAAACCAAAGCCCATCGTGCCCAGGCCACCGGAGTTGATCCAGCGGTTAGGCTTGTCGAACTTGTAATACTGCGCGGCGAACATCTGGTGCTGGCCCACATCGGAGGTCACAAAGGCGTCGCCCTTGGTCACTTCGCAGAGGGTCTCGATCACGGTTTGTGGCTTGATGATGCTGCCGTCACCCTTGTCGTAAGGAAACAGGCCGCGGTCACCGCGCCATTCGTCGATCTGCTTCCACCAACTGGCAACGGATTCCTTGTTCGGCGTCTCACCGATGTCCTTGAGCGCAGCAACCATTTCGGTCAATACACTTTCAACAGGACCTACGATCGGCACGTCGGCCTTGATGGTCTTGGAGATGGACGCCGGGTCGATGTCGATATGGATGATCTTGGCATTCGGGCAGAACTTGCTCGCGCCATTGATCACGCGGTCATCGAAACGTGCGCCCACTGCCAGGATCACGTCGGCATGGTGCATGGTCAGGTTGGCGGTGTAGCTGCCGTGCATGCCCAGCATGCCCACGAACTGACGGTCCGTACCCGGGAATGCGCCGAGGCCCATCAGGGTGTTGGTGACCGGCAGGTTGAGCAGCTTGGCCAGTTCGGTCAGCGGTGCAGAACCGCCGCCCAGGATCACGCCACCACCCGAGTACAACACGGGACGCTTGGCCGCCAGGAGCATTTCTGCCGCCTTGCGGATTTGGCCCGAGTGCCCACGAACGGCCGGGCTATAGGAACGCAGCTTGGCTTTCTTCGGGAAAACGTATTCGAATTTTTCAGCCGGGTTGGTCATGTCTTTCGGGATATCGACCACGACAGGACCCGGGCGACCGGACTGCGCGAGGTAGAAGGCCTTTTTCATGACGTCCGGAATTTCCGAGGCATGCTTGATCATGAAGCTGTGTTTCACGATCGGCCGGGAGATACCGATCATGTCGGTTTCCTGGAACGCATCGGTCCCCACCATGGTGCTTGGCACCTGGCCGGAAATGATCACCATCGGGATGGAGTCCATATAAGCAGTCGCGATGCCAGTAATGGCATTGGTTGCGCCTGGACCGGACGTTACCAGTACCACACCGGCTTTACCGGTGGCACGGGCATAACCGTCAGCCATATGGGTCGCGGCCTGTTCGTGGCGAACCAGGATGTGGGTAACAGCCGGTTCCTTGAACAGTGCGTCGTAAACATGCAGCAGAGCACCACCTGGGTACCCGTAGATATAGTCGACGCCTTCGTCACGCAAAAAGCGGACGAGCATCTCACCGCCAGATAAAAGCTCCACGTTGTTCACCTCTAAAACGCCAGAATACCGTCCGTTTAAAACCGACGGGTCTTAATAGGTTTACTTCTCAACAGAGCATGAGCGACGGTGGTCGCCGACTACGTCAGCACTGACTGAGCAAGTATTGGGATCGTCCCAAGTGTTGCGGGCTTTTCCCACCCAGCGCGAGGTAACGCGTTGCGGGTGTAACAGGTCGGCGCGGATGTGCGCCTCATGATCTGCTGAGCGGGCCTGCTTCTGGCAGTCCCGATACAGCGGACTTTGGATTCTTCTGTTTCAGGCCTCTCAAGTCAAGCAATAATTGCGCTTTTTTCCAACTAAGCGCATGAGAACGTAGAAGAAAGGGCTTTGAGGAGGGATAAAACTCGCCTGAATGTCGTCAAGCGGTAGAAATGTGCGCAAGACTGCCGGAAAAACCGGCAGCCAGGCAATTAACGAGCGTCGACGATCAGTTGATCGAACTTTTTCAGCGCGTTACGTAAACCAAGACTCTCCTGAGGCCGATCGGCATAGACCATCTCGGCCATTTCGAGAATGCCTGACGCATTGGGCAACGGCAGGTCCTCTTCGAGAATCTGTTTCATGCGCACCAGAAAAATCCATTGCAACCACTGGTGGAAGTCCAGTGAGTCGACCGCAAACGGCTCGACGCTGCTGAGCGCCTCGGTGCTGGGGGACACTTCGTCCCACCAGCCCTGCACGCGCAATTCGCGCTCGATCAGCAATAACTGTTCGGCAATCGCTGGAAACCGAGCATCCATCAGAGGCTGACCTTGGCTTTTTGCCGAGCCTGGGCAGCGCCGGCGGCGTCACCTTGTGCCGCACGCGCATCGCCGATCAACGCCCACAGGCTGGCTTGCAGGTCGGGACGACCGTTGGCCAGCGTGAGACCACGACGAGCAAATTGTTCGGCCTGGGGCGCATCACCCTGGGCCATGCGTACCTGGGCAAGGCGATACAGCACTTGCGGCTCGCGCGGAGCAACACGTTGCGCACGCTCAAGGCTGGATGACGCACCATTCAAGTCACCACCCGCCTGCTGTTGCTGCGCGGTGGTCAGCAACGCCAGCACCGGGCCGTCCAATTGCTCGTCGGCTGACAAGCCGCCAGCGCTGGAGGACGATGGAATGCCGCTCGGCGTCGACGGCATGGTGTAGGTACCCTGGTTGATCGGCGCGGTCTGCATCGGCGCGGAATCGATCGGCCCGGAGGTGCTTGGCCCAGGCGTCCAAGGCTCGGCACTGATTGGCGCCGAGGTAGCTGCACCGCCGCCCGGCACCATCACGACCACACCCGAATCCTGCGGCACGGCCTGAGGCCTGGCCTGGGCCGGACGGTTGGTCACGGTTTGGCGGAAACCGCCATTGGCCGATATCCGGTCATTATTGGAGACAGCTGTACTCGAATCCACCACAGGAATAGAGCCGCGCTGCACGCTGGAGCAACCGCCGAGCAAAGCCAGAGCTGTAATAGCTGGAATCCACCACTTGTTCACTTGAAACCCTCTTTGCTTAATTCATCCAGCCCTTGACCCAATCCATCACCGATTCCGCATCTGCAGGGGCTCCGCCACCGCACGCAGCACCGGCTGGTGGTTCGCTGCCGCGAATATACGGCATCTGCACCGCGCCCGGACAGTTGGCATCGGAGCCCTGGCCGGTATGCGGATCAATCCAGGCCTGTACGATGTTATCCGGCTGCGGCATGTTCAGCGGCAGCGGGTCGGCCTTGCGCATGAAACTGGTCCAGACCTGCAATGCGCCAGTGGCGCCGGTGAATGGTGTCTTGCCATTGTCGTCACGGCCCAGCCACACCACGGCGAGCACATCCTGGCCGAAACCGGCGAACCAGCTGTCACGGGAGTCGTTACTGGTACCGGTCTTGCCCGCCAGTGTCAGGTTGGAAGGCAAGACTTTATAGACCGAGCTGCCGGTACCTTCACGCATCACACGCTGCATGGCGTTCTGGATCAGATAGATGGAGCCCGCATCGAAACGCTGCTGAATCTGGAAAGGATAGCGCTTGAGCGGCTCCCCCTCCGCCGTCAGTACACTGCGGATCCCGCGCATCGGGGTGTTGAAGCCACCGTTGGCGAGGGTCTGGTACATGGTCGCCACTTCAATCGGCGTCATGGCACCGGCACCCAGCAGAATCGACGGGAAAGCCGGGAATTCGCGGGTGATGCCCAGGCGCGCGAGTGTCTTGAGGACATTCGGCACGCCAACCTCCAAGCCGAGCCGGGACGTGGAAATGTTGTAGGAATGGGCCAAGCCCTGGTACAGGAACACCGTGCCGTGGGAGCGGCGATCAAAGTTCTGCGGCGTCCAGACCTGGCCGTCCCCTCCTTTGACCGACAGTGGATCATCCGACAGCCAGCTGGTGAGGGTGTATTTGCTCGGCTTTTCCAGCGCCGTCAGGTAGACCGCCGGCTTGACCAGCGAGCCGATCGGCCGCACGGCATCCAGTGCGCGGTTGAAACCGGCAAAGCTGGCCTGGCGGCTGCCGATCATGGCCTGGACTTCACCGGTTTCCGGGTTGGTCACCACCATGGCGGCTTCTACTTCGTCGGCGCCCTTACGGCCCGTCAGGCGCTTGAAGGTGTCGTTGACCGACGCTTCTGCCTTCATCTGCAGGATCGGGTCGAAACTGGTGAAGATCCGCAGGCCTTCTTCGGTCAAGTCTTCGTCGCGGTAGTCTTCACGCAACTGGCGCTTTACCAGATCGATAAAGCCTGGGAATGAACTGTCCGCCAACTTCCCGCGGGTTGTCACACCCAGTGGCATTTTCTTCGCCGCGGCCACTTGTTCCGCCGTGGCAACGCCTTGCTGTTCAAGCACATCGAGCACCAGGTTACGGCGCTCAAGCGCACGCTCCGGATTGCGACGCGGGTTGTAGTAGGAAGGCCCCTTGACCATGCCCACCAACAAGGCCACTTGATGCAGCTTCAACTCCGACAGCGGCTGACCGAAAAAGAACTGGCTGGCCAAACCGAAGCCGTGCACCGCGCGCTGACCATCCTGGCCGACGAATACCTCGTTGAGGTACGCCTCAAGGATCTCCTGCTTGCTGTAGTGCAGCTCGAGCAGCAACGCCATCATGGCTTCGGTGAGCTTACGGGTCAGGCTGCGCTCGTTGGTCAGGTAGAAGTTCTTCACCAACTGCTGGGTCAGCGTACTGCCGCCCTGGGTCATCCTACCTCCGGATGTATTCACCCAGACAGCACGGGCAATCGACTTCGGCGAAACGCCCCAGTGACTATAAAAGTCGCGGTCCTCTACAGCCACCAACGTTTCCAGTAGATACGGCGGCACCTGATCAAGCTTGATCAGGATGCGATCTTCAAGGTTCTTCGGGTAAATCCCGCCGATCATCAGCGGTTCCAGGCGTACCACCGGCAACTTCGAACCGTTAAGGGAGGACAGTTCGGCCACGTAGTCGCCGGAGAAGCGCACGCGCACAGGCTGGGCTTTCTCCAGGCCTTCATAGAACTGAAAGCCGCGGGTATTGAGGTCGACGGTGTTGCCGCTGACCGCAGCCGCCCCCGGACCATTGCTCACGGGTTCGCGTCGATAGCCCAGGGCGTCGAGTTCGGTGAGGAAGTCATCCTTGCTCAGCTTCTGGCCGGTGAACAGTTCCAGCGGGCGGGCGTACACCTTGGCCGGGATAGTCCAGCGCTTGCCGGAGAACTTCTCCTGGACCACAGCGTCGAGGTAGACCGCAAAGCCAGCGAGCACCACAAGGCCTACCAGGCCGAGCTTGAGCGCCCAGCCAAGCCATGGGCGCAGGCCGCGGGAAGGAGGTTTTTTACGGGAACGGGGAGATCGGGTTCGAGTCATGGCGGCGGATTATACGCACTTTATTGATGATCAACATGAGCCGGACAGCGGTTTGCACGACCGCCCGTAGCAGCCATAATGCGCGCCATGATTTCCCCCCGACTCTGAAGGATCGCCCGTGAGCCAGTCACTGATCGCAGCCCTGCAAAACCCGGCTTTGTACCCTCATCCGGTTGAAGCGTTCCAAGTCATCGAAACGCATATTTCATGGGTCATCTTGACCGGCCCCTACGCTTATAAATTGAAAAAACCGATGAACTTCGGGTTCCTGGACTTCACCGACCTGGAGAAACGCGGGCACTTCTGCAACGAAGAGCTGCGCCTCAACCAACGCCTGACAACGGATCTGTATCTGGAAGTGTTGCCGATTACCGGCACTGCCGAAGCCCCACAATTGGGCGGCGAAGGCCCGGTGATCGAATATGCCCTGAAGATGCGTCAGTTCCCGCAAAGCCAACTGCTCAGCACCCTGCAAGCCAATGGCGAATTGACCGCCACGCACATCGATGAAATGGCCAGGCAGATCGCACGCTTTCACCTCGCCGCACCAAAAGTGCCGCAGGACCACGCGGCCGGCACCCCCGATGAAGTGATGGCGCCGGTGCGGCAGAACTTCGACCAGATCCGCCCATTCCTCAGCGACAAGGCCGACCTGATTCAACTGGAAGCCCTGCAAGCCTGGGCCGAAAGCAGCTTCGAGCGCCTGAAACCGCTGCTGGCACAGCGCAAGCTCGACGGTTTCACCCGCGAGTGCCACGGTGACATCCACCTCGGCAACGCCACCTTGATTGACGGCAACGTGGTGATCTTCGACTGCATCGAGTTCAACGAGCCGTTTCGCTTCACCGATGTGTACGCCGACACCGCTTTCCTGGCCATGGACCTGGAAGACCGCGGCCTCAAGTCCCTGGCGCGACGCTTTATCAGCCAGTACCTGGAACTGACCGGTGACTATCAGGGCCTTGAAGTGCTGAACTTCTACAAAGCCTACCGCGCCCTGGTACGTGCCAAGGTGGCGCTGTTCAGCATGCCGAGCGAGGCAAGCCCGGTGCAGCGCGCCACGACCCTGCGCCAATACCGCAACTACGCCAACCTGGCAGAAAGCTACAGCACCATTCCATCGCGCTTCCTGGCAATTACCCATGGCGTCTCGGCAGTGGGCAAAAGCCACGTGGCCATGCGCCTGGTGGAAGCATTGGGCGCTGTACGCCTGCGCTCGGACGTGGAGCGCAAGCGCATGTTCGGCGAGCAGCAGGTGGAAAACACGCCCCAGGCCGGCATCTATGCATCCGACGCCAGCGCCAGGACCTACGCTCGCTTGAATGACATCGCGGATACCGTGCTGCGCGCCGGCTTCCCGGTAGTAGTGGATGCCACCTTCCTCAAACGCGAACAACGCGACGCCGCAGCCAAGGTGGCCGAAGCCACGGGGGCGCCGTTCCTGATCCTGGACTGCAACGCGCCACAGGCGGTTATCACCAGTTGGTTGGCGCAACGTCAGGCCGACAAAAACGATCCATCCGACGCGACCCTGAGCGTTATCGAAGAACAACAGGCCAACCGTGACCCACTGACCGCCGAAGAACTGTTGCTGAGTAAACGCGTCGAGACCAACCAAAGTGGAACCCTCGATGCGTTGGTCGCACAAATTCGCCAGCGCCTGCCAGGCCTGTAAGAAAAATTTCTTGGGCGTGTCGTCTACTTGGACGCACGCCCAAGAAATAGTGGCACTATAATGGCGTCATAAATCCAACAGGAGTCGTTTTCATGAGTCAGCCCAAGCTTCTAGATACACCGCTCTACGCACTCCTGCATAAAGACGATATTCGTGGCTTCAATCAGGCACGCCCGGCAGGCGGCATTATCGACATGCGCGGCGGCGACTTCCGTGGGCTGGACTTGCGCGACCTGAACGCCACCGGCGTGGACTTCACCGACGCGTATTTCCGCTCCGCCGACTTGCGCGGCCTGGATTTGCGCGACTGCTCAATGGAAGGCGCCAGCCTGGCCCATGCGCAGATTTCGGGCACCTACTTCCCGCCTGAATTGACTGCCGATGAGATCCTCATGTCGGTCAATTTCGGCACTCGCCTGCGCTACCGCACCAAGTAACATTCGATCCAAGCCCGACTACGCGCAACGCGTAGCGGGTGCTTCACGCCTGCCCAGCGTCAAAATCCCCGCGCCATTCTTATAAGCTTTTTGGCCGTTTCGGACCAAAGAACTACGCTTTTCCTACTGAGCGCTACACTGCTGTTCAGGCCTGCCTGGTCACGATACCCACCGCACCATTCGGCCGTCGCAAGGAGGCTTGATGAACGATGAGCTGCAACACCTGAAAAACCTTGGCAAGACGTCAGCGCAGTGGCTGCATGCGGTGGGCATCCACAGTGCATCCGACTTGCGTCGCCTGGGAGCGGTCGATGCGTATCGAGCCGTCAGGACTCGCGGGTTTCGCGCATCAAAAGTGTTGCTCTATGCGATCGAAGGGGCCCTGATGGACGTGCACTGGAATGACATTCCGGTCGAGCGTAAGGAGGCGTTGAACCGCCAGCTGGATGCCATTTCAGCGCGTCAGAAGAGCTAGGTCGTCGGCAAGGCCCAATGTTTACGCGCACTTCGAACGGACGTTTGAGGAAAACCGTAGATCCTTCAAAAACAACTGTTGACTCTCAAATGAGAATCGTTATGATTATCACAACTGGTCGCGAGATCAGCCGATAACTGAAAGACCATTGGTTCGGACTCTCAGATTATCTCCTCATCAGGCTAATCACGGTTATTTGACCCGGCTTTTGCCGGGTCTTTTTTTGCCTGTGAAAAAGCACGCCTCAGCGAGCAATGATTAACGGATGCCCACGCTCCGGGTGCGGCTGAACCAATACTTCCAAACCAAACACGGCCTTAAGCGGCTCGGGCCGCAGCACCTGCGCCGGTGTATCCAAGGCGTGGGGACGGCCCTGCTCCAGCAGCAAAATGCGATCACAGTAGCGCGCAGCCAGGTTCAGGTCATGGAGGATCACCAGCACCGCTGCACCACGATCGGCAAAGCGGCGGATCGCTTGCAGGGTCGTGTGCTGATGCAGGGGGTCCAGCATCGATGTCGGCTCATCCAGCAGCAATGTCTGCCCCGACTCACCTGGCCATAGTTGCGCCAGCACCCGCGCGAAGTGCACACGTTGACGCTCGCCGCCAGACAGCGCCAAGTAACTGCGACCTTTCAAGTGTGCGACGTCTGCCGCCAGCAAGGCTGCGTGGATAATTTCATCATCGCGCACACGCCCCGCCTGGTGGGGCAAACGGCCCATGCCGACCACCTCTTCGACACGGAACGCGAAGTCCAGGGTCGAGGTTTGTGGCAACACCGCCAGCCGCTGCGCGCGCTGCGGTCCGCTCCAGTCTTTCAACGCCTGCTGCCCCAACCACACCTCGCCCTGATCCGGATGCAACTCACCGCACAACGCCCCCAGCAACGTACTCTTACCCGCGCCATTGGGACCCAGCACACCGATCACTTCACCCGGCAGCAACTCCAGAGTGACGTCCGCCAGCACGACCTTGTGGCCACGCCGGATCTGCAGGTCTTCAACACGCAGCATCAGGCACGCCCCCGTAACAACAGGTAAAGAAAAAACGGCGCGCCAATAAACGCAGTCACGATACCAATCGGCAATTCAGCCGGTGCCAAGGCCAGTCGCGCAACCAAGTCGGCAAACAGCAACAAACTCGCGCCCGCCAATATCGACGCCGGCAGCAGCACGCGGTGATCAGGCCCGGCCAGCAACCTGACCAGATGCGGCACCACCAGCCCGACAAAACCAATCATGCCCGCCGCAGCCACCGCAGCACCTACACCTAATGCGGTACAGAACACCAACTCGCGCTTGAGCCCTTCAACATCAATTCCCAGGTGATTGGCTTCGGATTCACCGAGCAACAGCGCATTCAATGCCTTGGCCCGGCGCGGCAACCAGAGCGCCACACCGGCACTGACCAGCAATAAGGGCCATAACCGCGAATAGCTCGCGCCGTTGAGGCTGCCAAGGTTCCAGAACGTCAGGGTACGCAGGGTGGCGTCGTCCGCCAGGTAGGTGAACAGGCCCACCGCCGAGCTTGCCAGTGCAGTGAGGGCAATGCCGGCAAGCAGCATCGTCGCCACATTGGTCTGACCGTTACGACGCCCCAGTCGATAAACCAGCGCGGTCACGCCCAGCCCGCCTAGAAACGCGCACAGCGACAGCACATAAGGCCCGAATGCCTCCGGTAACCCACCAAAAAATGCACCGCCGACAATGGCGATTGCCGCCCCCAGTGCCGCCCCGCTGGAAACCCCGACCAACCCCGGATCGGCCAGCGGGTTACGAAACAACCCTTGCATGGCCACGCCGGACAATGCCAATACGCCGCCAACCGCCAAACCGAGCAACGTACGCGGCAAACGAATCTGCCCCAGGATCAACTCAGCCTGCTCCAGGCCGTGCGCCTCTATCGGCACGCCCATCAAGCGCAATGCCGCCTTGAGCGTATCCAGCAACGGTAAGCTTACCGGGCCCAACGCCAACGAGAGCCAGGTCGCCAACAGGCATAACAGCGCCAGGCCGATGAACAGCGTTTTCGGCTTAACCAGCATGGTCATGGGGCAGGTTTAGCCTGTGATGGGTAAAAACCGGCCGAGAGTTTCACCAGACTTTGCGGCAGGCGCGGTCCAAGCCCACCCACCAGCAAGGTCGGGTCAAGCTCGAACACGCGGCCACGCTTGGCCGCCGGCGTCGAAGCCAGGATCGGATTCTCCTTGAACAACGCCGCGCGCGCCGCGTCCCCCGTGAGGGCGCGGTCGGCAAATACCAGCATATCCGGGCTCAACCCCGCCAACGACTCCACCGAAAACGGCTTGTAACCGCTGTGCGTGGCCAGGTTACGCCCGCCGGCCTGCTGCAACACCCAATCGCCCGCCGTGTCCCTACCGGCAATCAGCGGCTTGCCGCCAGCATGACCGATCAGCAGCAACACGCCAGGTGCCTTCTGCGAGGCCCGTGCCTTGGCGACCCAGCTTTTCTGCTGATCAAGCGCCTGTTCATATGCGGTAAACAATTCACTGGCCTTGGCCTCATCTCCCAGCAACTTACCCAAGTGCTGAAGATTACCCTTCAAAGTCGGCAAATCCGGCTGCGCCGAGAACATTTCCACTTGGACGCCCGCACTGCGAATCTGCGCCAGCACCGGCGGCGGCCCCATCTCTTCAGTCCCCACCAGCACCTGTGGGCGCAGGCTGAGAATGCCTTCGGCCGACAATTGCCGCTGATAGCCGATACTTGGCAACGCCTTGAGCGATTCAGGATGCTGGCTGGTGGTGTCCACGCCAACCAACTTCGGCTCACCGCCCAACGCCGAGACCCATTCCGACAGCGCCCCACCGGCACTCACCCAGCGTTGTGGCAGTTCAGAGGCTTGCGCCCCATGGTTGACCAGCAGTCCGACAACAAGCGCAATAGCGCTGGCACTCAGGCGCATAACAGGGTTTCCTTCCAAAGGGCAGGGCCTTTCGAGCACTCATCGATGTGACAGATAACCCCTGCCGGACATCGAACTGAGCACCCAGTCAGCTAACGGGCGAAGCCGGCATTTGATAATTGTTTGCATTTGAACGTCAAGGCACTTAAGGATTGAAATGAAGTTTCTCTGCCCCTCGGACATGCTCGCGCCCAACAGCAGCCTCGGTTTTACGATGGATGGCACCCCGCTGCTGGCGGTACGCCGGGACGGCATCGCCTACTTCTATATCAACCGCTGCCCACATCGCGGCATTCCACTGGAGTGGCAACCCGACCGGTTCCTAGACGACAGCGCCAGCCTGATCCAGTGCGCCACCCATGGCGCGCTGTTCCTGATCGAAAGCGGCGAGTGCATTGCCGGCCCATGCGCAGGTAAAAGCCTCAAGGCCCTGCGCGGTCGCGAAGACGCGCAGGGCCTGTGGGTGGATCTCTAGTCGAGCAGCACGTCTAAACGACGGTCCACGCAAATCTCCTCGGACGTCACGCGCACCCCATACGCCAATACTTCCACCCCGGCGGCTTTAGCCTCTCGCAAGGCCGCACCATAGGCGGCATCGATTTCCAGCGCCGGGCGCACCGCGTCAATCCCCGAGAGGTTGACGCAATACAACTGCACCGCCCGTACCCCTTCACGCGCCAGATGCGCCAGTTCCCGCAGGTGCTTGGCGCCACGCTGGGTCACCGCATCGGGGAAAGCGGCAACCCGGGTGCCATCAAACCCCAGCGTGACACTTTTGACTTCCACATACGCCGCGCCGTCGGGATATTCGAGACGAAAGTCGATGCGGCTTTTCTCCTGGCCGTAAGGCACTTCCCGCTTCAACGCGGTGAAACCGTTGAGTTCAGTGATCACGCCAGCGCGCAACGCCTCCTCGACCAACGGATTGGCGCGTGCCGTGTTAACGCACGCCAAGCGGCCCTGGGGCGTTTCGGCAATTTCCCAGGTGCCGGGCAACTTGCGCTTGGGGTCATTGGAGCGACTGAACCAGACCTGCCCGCCTTCCACCATGCAATTGAGCATCGAACCGGTATTTGGGCAGTGAATAGTCAACAACTCGCCGGTAACGGTTTCGATATCGGTGAGAAAGCGCTTATAGCGGCGAATCAGCCGGCCTTCTTCGAGGGGAGGATAAAAACGCATCAGCCTTGCCAGCTCCGCAGGCCACGCTGGATTCGTTCCACCGCCTCCTGTAGTCGATCAAGGTTTTGCGTGTAGGCAAAGCGCACATGATGGCCCGCTTGATAGCGGCCAAAATCCAGACCGGGGGTAAAGGCGACATGCTCGGTTTCTAGGAAATGACGACAAAATGCGAAGGCATCTGTGCCGAACGCACTGATATCGGCATACAAATAGAACGCACCTTCCGGCTCTACGGCAATCCCGAAGCCCAACTCGCGCAAGGCGGGCAGCAGGAAATCGCGACGCCGGCCAAATTCGGCACGGCGCTCCTCCAAAATGCTCAGGGTCTGCGGGGTAAAACAGGCGAGCGCCGCATGTTGGGCCATGCTGGGCGCGCTGATATAAAGATTTTGCGCCAGTTTTTCCAGGTCGCCGACCGCAGCCGGCGGCGCCACCAGCCAGCCCAGGCGCCAACCGGTCATGCCGAAATACTTCGAAAAACTATTCAGGACGAAGGCCTCATCGTCGACCTCCAGCACGCTGGCGGCGTCAGTGCCGTAGGTCAGGCCGTGATAGATCTCATCCACCACCAGATGGCCGTTACGCGCCCTGATTGCGTCGGAAAGCCCGGCTAATTCATCACGCGTGAGGATCGTGCCGGTGGGATTCGCCGGGGAGGCAACCAACGCGCCCACGCTGTCCTGATCCCAGTGTTTGGCCACCAGGTCAGCGGTCAGTTGATAACGCACGTCAGGGCCTACCGGCACCAGTTGCGCGGCACATTCCACCAGGCGCAGGAAGTGCCGGTTACACGGGTAACCCGGGTCTGCCAGCAGCCAATGCTTGCCGGGGTCCACCAACAGACTGCTGGCCAGCAACAGTGCGCCGGAGCCCCCCGGGGTGATCAGGATGCGCTCGGGATCGACGTTCAATCCGTAGCGCTGCTGGTAGAAACCGCTAATGGCTTCACGCAATTCCGGCAGGCCACGGGCCGCGGTATAGCGGGTCTTGCCATTGGCCAACGCCGCCTGACCCGCCTTGATGATCGGCTCGGCCGTGGTGAAATCCGGCTCGCCGATCTCCAAGTGGATCACATCATGACCGGCCGCTTGCAGCTCATTGGCTCGCGCCAGCAACGCCATGACATGAAAAGGTTCGATGGCGCGACTGCGCGCACTGTAGGGCTGAGCCATTAGCCTTCCTTAACGGTGAGGACAAAATCAGGATTCTACCGAACCCTCGCGGTAAAACATGCTCTATTGCCTGCCTGGCCGTCCAAGATGAACCCGGCAAGCGCTTGCAAAACGACTAAAATCAACATTCGAGACGATGCATACCCAGCCACAGCGGGCTGCTGCAGTTGGCAAACCCTGCGTGACGGGCGTCGACAACCGGGAGTGGCGCACCCTGAATCTATCTGGTAAGTTCGCCCGCTTGCAGCCGCAGGGCCGGCAGGTGTCGGTGACGTTGCAATCCTGCGCAATGGATTAGAAGAGTGAGAGGCGGTCTATTCATGTCCACCCAAGCAAAGCAACAGAGCATCAGCGGCTTCCAACCCTACGTTGAATCGAAGGGTGAGGAATACATGGGCAAGCCCATGCGCGAGCACTTCTCCAAAATCCTGAAGCAGTGGAAGCAGGACTTGATGCAGGAAGTCGACCGCACGGTTGACCATATGAAGGATGAAGCGGCCAACTTCCCGGACCCGGCAGACCGTGCCAGCCAGGAAGAAGAGTTCGCCCTAGAACTGCGCGCCCGTGATCGCGAGCGCAAGCTGATCAAGAAAATCGACAAGACGTTGCAACTGATCGAAGACGAAGAATACGGCTGGTGCGAATCCTGCGGTGTCGAGATCGGTATCCGTCGCCTGGAAGCCCGTCCTACTGCGGACCTCTGCGTAGATTGCAAGACCTTGGCTGAAATCAAGGAAAAACAGGTCGGCAAGTGATCCAGCCGAGCTGAACGAATGGGGCGTGCGAACGCCCCATTTTTGTTTCTGGGATTTACCGATTTTCCAGTAGTATCCGACCCATGACTGCCTCTACCTATATCGGGCGTTTCGCCCCCACGCCCAGCGGCCATTTGCACTTCGGTTCCCTGGTCGCCGCCCTCGCCTCCTACCTCGATGCCCGCGCCAATCACGGCCGCTGGCTGATGCGCATGGAAGACCTCGACCCTCCCCGCGAAGAGCCCGGCGCCCAGGCGGCAATCCTGCATGCCCTGGAGAGCTACGGTTTTGAGTGGGATGGCGAACTGGTCCGACAAAGCGAGCGGCATGACGCCTACGCCAAGGTACTGAACGATATGTTCAACCACGGCCTGGCCTACGCCTGTACCTGTTCACGTAAACAATTGGAGCCCTACGACGGGATTTACCCAGGCCTGTGCCGAAATGCCGGTCACGACCAGCAGGACGCCGCCATCCGCCTGCGTGTTCCCGAGCTGGAGTACCACTTTACTGACCGCGCACAAGGAGAATTCCGACAACACCTGGGCCGTGACGTCGGCGACTTCGTCATCCGTCGCCGCGATGGCCTCTACGCCTATCAACTGGCCGTGGTGCTCGACGATGCCTGGCAAGGGGTTACCGATATCGTGCGCGGCGCCGATCTGCTCGACTCCACGCCACGCCAACTGTACCTGCAGGAGTTGCTGGGCCTGCGCCAGCCGCGCTATCTGCACGTACCGTTGATCGTCCAGCCGGACGGTAACAAGCTGGGCAAATCCTATCGTTCCCCGCCGCTGAATCCCGACCAGGCCACGCCGCTGCTATTGAGAGCCCTGCGCGCCCTTGGCCAGCAGCCTGGCGACGAACTGCTTCATGCCAGCCCACGGGAGTTGCTGGATTGGGGCATTGTGCACTGGGATGCCAGCAGGATCCCACGCACACTGACCCTGGCCGAAGCGCAATTACGCTGAAGGCGCTTGCAGCCTGCCAGCCATCCGTTACCATCGCGTAGGAGCGAGCTTGCTCGCGAAAAACTCCCAGGCAACACGTTTATCCAGGATGTACGCGTTTAGGTTAGCGCCCTTCGCGAGCAAGCTCGCTCCTACAGAAAACCGTTGCATTACCGCACTCTCAATCAAAGGCCAACATGTACATCTATCGATTGGTCCTGCTGCTGGTCGTCGGGATCTACCTGTTTTCCCCCGCCATCATGGATTGGTGGATCGACGCCACGGGCGCCTGGTATCGCCCCTATCTGCTGTGGCTGATCCTGATCGTCGTGACCTTCATCCTGCAGAGCCAAAAAGATGCCGATGAGCTTTAGCCTCACTCAGATGCTGCTGATCAGCGCCGCTTACCTGGCCGCGTTGTTCGGCGTCGCCTGGATCAGTGAGCGCGGAATGATTCCGCGGGCGATCATTCGCCATCCGTTGACCTACACCTTGTCCCTCGGCGTGTACGCCAGCGCCTGGGCGTTCTATGGCACCGTCGGCCTGGCCTATCAATACGGCTACGGCTTTCTCTCCAGCTACCTGGGGGTGTCAGGTGCATTCCTACTGGCACCGGTGCTGCTGTACCCGATCCTGAAAATTACTCGCACCTATCAGCTGTCGTCCCTGGCCGACCTGTTCGCCTTCCGCTTCCGCAGCACGTGGGCCGGGGCATTGACCACGGTATTCATGCTGATCGGCGTGCTGCCCTTGCTGGCCCTGCAGATCCAGGCGGTGGCCGACTCCATCAGCATCCTGACCCGCGAGCCGGTGCAACACCGGGTCGCCCTGGCGTTCTGTGCGCTGATCAGCCTGTTTACGATTTTCTTCGGCTCACGCCACATCGCCACCCGCGAGAAACACGAAGGGCTGGTATTTGCGATTGCGTTCGAATCGGTGATCAAGCTGATCGCCATCGGCGGCGTCGGCCTCTACGCGCTCTATGGCGTGTTCGACGGCCCGCAACAGCTGGAGCTGTGGCTGCTGCAAAACCAGACCGCCCTCGCCGCCCTGCACACGCCGCTGCAGGAAGGCCCATGGCGCACGCTGTTGCTGGTGTTCTTCGCCTCGGCGATCGTAATGCCGCACATGTACCACATGACCTTCACCGAGAACCTCAACCCGCGCTCGCTGGTCAGCGCCAGCTGGGGCTTGCCGCTGTTCCTGCTGTTGATGAGCCTTGCGGTGCCGCTGATCCTCTGGGCCGGCCTGAAACTGGGGGCTACCACCAACCCCGAGTATTTCACCCTGGGTATCGGTATCGCCGCCAATAGCCCGGCGTTGGCGCTGCTGGCGTATGTCGGCGGTTTGTCTGCTGCCAGCGGGCTGATTATCGTCACGACGCTGGCCCTTTCGGGCATGGCCCTCAATCACCTGGTGCTGCCGCTGTACCAGCCGCCCGCCGAAGGCAATATCTACCGCTGGCTGAAATGGACGCGCCGCGCACTCATCGTCGCGATCATCATGGCCGGCTACGGGTTCTACCTGTTGCTCGGCGCCGGGCAAGACCTGGCCAACCTGGGTATTGTCGCGTTTGTCGCCACCTTGCAGTTCCTGCCGGGAGTGCTATCGGTGCTGTACTGGCCGACCGCCAATCGCCGTGGGTTTATCGCCGGGCTGCTGGCCGGGATCCTGGTATGGATCGTCACCATGCTGCTGCCGTTGGTCGGCAACCTGCAGGGTTTCTACATTCCGCTGCTGAACATGATCTACGTGCTGGACGACACCAGTTGGCATATGGCGGCGATTGCCTCGCTGGCCGCCAACGTACTGATGTTCACCCTGATCTCGCTGTTCACCAATGCCAGCCCGGAAGAGACCAGCGCCGCCGAGGCGTGCGCGGTGGATAACGTGCGTCGCCCGCAGCGCCGCGAACTGCACGCGGCCTCGCCCCAGGAATTCGCCACGCAACTGGCCAAGCCCCTCGGTGCCAAGGCGGCTCAGAAGGAAGTCGAGCAGGCGCTGCGCGATCTGTACCTGCCCTTTGACGAGCGCCGCCCGTATGCGCTGCGTCGCCTGCGCGACCGCATCGAAGCCAACCTGTCCGGCCTGATGGGCCCCAGCGTGTCCCAGGACATGGTGGAAACCTTCCTGCCCTACAAGGCCGGCGGCGAAAACTACGTCACCGAAGACATCCATTTCATCGAAAGCCGGCTGGAGGATTACCACTCACGCCTCACCGGCCTGGCGGCCGAACTCGACGCCTTGCGCCGTTACCATCGCCAGACCCTGCAGGAACTGCCGATGGGCGTGTGTTCCCTAGCCAAGGATCAAGAGATCCTGATGTGGAACAAGGCCATGGAAGAACTCACCGGCATCGCCGCGCAACGGGTGGTGGGCTCGCGCCTGAATACCCTGGGCGATCCGTGGAAAGAACTGCTCCAGGGCTTTATCAACCTGCCCGACGAGCATTTGCACAAACAGCACCTGGCCCTCGACGGCCAGACCCGCTGGCTCAACCTGCACAAAGCCGCGATCGATGAACCGTTGGCCCCCGGTAACAGCGGCCTGGTTCTGCTGGTCGAAGACCTGACTGAAACCCAGATGCTCGAGGACAAGCTGGTGCACTCCGAGCGCCTGGCCAGCATTGGTCGCTTGGCGGCGGGTGTGGCCCACGAAATCGGCAACCCGATCACCGGTATCGCCTGCCTCGCGCAAAACCTGCGGGAAGAGCGTGAAGAAGACGGCGAAATCATCGAAATCAGCGGGCAAATCCTCGAACAGACCAAGCGCGTCTCGCGCATCGTGCAGTCGCTGATGAGCTTTGCCCATGCCGGCGGCCATCAGAATCTGGATGAGGCCGTATGCCTGGCCGAAGTGGCCCAGGATGCCATTGGGCTGCTCGCCTTGAACCGGCGCAATTTCGAAGTACAGTTCTTCAACTTGTGCGACCCCGACCATTGGGTCGACGGCGACTCACAACGCCTGGCCCAAGTGCTGATCAACCTGCTGTCCAACGCCCGTGACGCAACCCCGGCCGGTGGTGCGGTACGCGTCAAGACCGAGGCTTTCGAACATACCGTCGATCTGATCGTCGAAGATGAAGGCAGCGGTATTCCACAGAACATCATGGACCGATTGTTCGAACCCTTCTTCACCACCAAGGACCCGGGTGAAGGTACCGGTCTGGGCCTTGCACTGGTCTATTCCATCGTTGAAGAGCATTATGGACAAATCACCATCGACAGCCCGGCTGACACCGAAAGCCAACGCGGCACCCGTATTCGGGTGACCTTGCCGCGTCATGTCGAAGCGACGTCCGCTGTGAACTGAGACCGTCGAGAGAATTGAATCAATGCCGCACATTTTGATCGTCGAAGACGAAACCATTATCCGCTCTGCCTTGCGTCGCCTGCTTGAACGTAATCAATACCAGGTCAGCGAAGCCGGCTCGGTGCAGGAAGCACAAGAGCGTTTCAGCATCCCCACGTTCGACCTGATTGTCAGTGACCTGCGCCTGCCCGGCGCACCGGGCACCGAGCTGATCAAGCTTGGCCAGGGCACCCCGGTGCTGATCATGACCAGCTATGCCAGCCTGCGCTCGGCGGTTGATTCCATGAAAATGGGCGCGGTGGACTACATTGCCAAGCCGTTTGACCACGATGAAATGCTCCAGGCCGTGGCCCGCATCCTGCGCGACCGCCAGTCTGCCAGCAGCGCGCCTGCCGAACAGCGCCCCGCCGGCAAGGCCACCAACGGCGCCGACAAACCGGGAGTCGACAACAGCAACGGCGAAATCGGCATCATTGGCTCCTGCCCGCCGATGCAGGACCTGTACGGCAAGATCCGTAAGGTCGCGCCCACCGACTCCAATGTATTGATCCAGGGCGAGTCAGGCACCGGTAAAGAACTGGTGGCCCGCGCCCTGCACAACCTGTCCAAACGCGCCAAGGCGCCGATGATTTCGGTGAACTGTGCGGCGATCCCCGAATCCCTGATCGAGTCCGAACTGTTCGGCCACGAGAAAGGCGCGTTTACCGGCGCCAGCGCTGGGCGTGCGGGCCTGGTGGAAGCGGCGGACGGCGGGACGCTGTTTCTTGATGAAATCGGTGAGTTGCCGCTGGAGGCCCAGGCGCGACTGCTGCGTGTGCTGCAGGAAGGTGAGATTCGACGTGTAGGCTCGGTGCAATCGCAGAAGGTTGACGTACGCCTGATCGCGGCCACCCACCGCGACCTCAAGAGCCTGGCCAAGATCGGTCAGTTCCGTGAAGACTTGTATTACCGCCTGCACGTGATCGCGCTCAAATTGCCGGCCCTGCGTGAGCGCGGTGCCGACGTGAATGAGATCGCCAACGCATTCCTGCTGCGCCAGAGTGCACGCATCAACCGTACCGACCTGACGTTCGCGCCGGACGCCGAGCAGGCGATTCGGCATTACTCGTGGCCGGGTAACGTGCGGGAACTGGAGAATGCGGTCGAGCGTGCAGTGATCCTGTCGGAAAGCCCGGAAATTTCCGCCGAGCTGCTGGGTATCGATATTGAGCTCAGTGACTTGGAAGATGACGATTTCATTGGCCTGGCCCCGACACAGGGCGGCGCCAGCAATACCAGCCATGAGCCGACGGAAGATTTGTCACTGGAAGACTACTTCCAGCATTTCGTCCTTGAGCATCAGGACCACATGACCGAGACCGAGCTGGCACGCAAGCTGGGCGTGAGCCGCAAGTGCCTGTGGGAACGCCGCCAGCGCCTGGGCATTCCACGGCGCAAGACCGGGGTGGCCAGCGAAAGCTGAGGGTGCGCCTCCACAGGTAACACCCTCAGATGTGAAAAAACTGTTACCGGGGATATTTCGCGTAACAAAAGCCGGGGCTTACGGTAACGAAGCCCCGGCTTTTTTTTGCCCCTCAAAAACCAAAAAACACCTCAACCCCCCGGTTTTGCTGGGCGACGCAAAAGTTGGCACGCACCCTGCTATATGCTTAGTACAAAAACAATAACAAGCTTTGTACAAGACAATAAAAATAAGACGAATCGACTCACGCATAACAAAAACAACACGGCGGAGGCGCAGCTAACTGATTCTTTTGGAGAGGCGTTGCATTTGGGGCTTGCCCCGCAACCAGGCCGAGAACAACAAAAACTGCCCTAAGGCAGAGCCTGAACTGGTTGGATCGTAGATCAGCAACACAGCGACCAAAGCAATCCGTTTGCTCTTGACTCCCGATTGGGAGGGTCATGAAGGTGAAGCTTCATGGCGAGGGCGATCAACAAAAACAAGAAGCCCGAAATCAATAATAAAAATAGAGCACGCAACTACTTCTGGGGGAGCTTCGGCTCCCCTTGTAGTTTCCGGGATTTGACGATTTAAGGCTTATGGCGCAACGCCGAAGCTTGTTCCTACACCATCCCCTGACTAAATGCTAGAATCCCCGCCCATCATGCGGTCATTCTTCGTTATGGCCGAACATTCCTTCAAACAGTGCATCCCATGCTGAAGAAGTTGTTCCAGTCATTCCGTTCTCCCTTGCGTCGTACGCAACACAAACGCAGCACGCCTGAAGTGCTCAACAGCAGCCAGCATTCGTTGCAGCGCGCTCAATTCAGCCGTTATGCGGTGAATATCGTCGAACGGTTGCAGAACGCCGGTTACCAGGCCTACCTGGTGGGCGGTTGCGTACGCGACATGCTGCTCAATATCACGCCTAAGGATTTCGACGTCGCCACCAGTGCCACGCCTGAGCAAGTGCGTGCCGAGTTTCGCAATGCGCGAATCATCGGTCGCCGCTTCAAGCTGGTGCACATCCACTTTGGTCGCGAAATCATCGAGGTCGCGACCTTCCGTGCCGGCCACCCGCAAAACGATGAAGAGGAAGACACCAATCAGTCCTCCCGCAACGAGAGCGGGCGCATCCTGCGCGACAACGTCTATGGCACCCTGGAAGAAGACGCACAGCGCCGCGACTTCACCATCAATGCCCTCTATTACGACCCGGTCAGCGAACGCATCCTCGATTACGCCAATGGCGTACACGATATCCGCAATAACCTGATCCGCCTGATCGGCGACCCGACGCAGCGCTATCAGGAAGACCCGGTGCGCATGCTACGGGCCGTGCGCTTCGCCGCCAAGCTCAACTTCGGTATCGAGAAACACACCGCCGCACCGATACGCGAGCTGGCACCGATGCTGCGGGAAATCCCGTCCGCGCGTCTGTTCGAAGAAGTGCTCAAGCTGTTCCTCTCCGGCTACGCCGCCGACACCTTCGAAATGCTGGTCGACTTGCAGTTGTTCGACCCACTGTTTCCGGCCAGCGCCGAAGCACTGGAGTACAACCCGACTTATACCCACACGCTGATCAGCGAAGCCTTGATCAATACCGACCTGCGCATCAAGCAGAACAAACCGGTCACGCCGGCGTTCCTGTTTGCCGCCCTGTTGTGGCCGGCCCTGCCCAAGCGCGTACTGCGTCTGCAGGAACGTGGCATGCCGCCGATCCCGGCCATGCAGGAAGCCGCTCACGAGCTGATCGCCGAACAGTGCCAGCGCATTGCTATCCCGAAACGTTTCACGATGCCGATCCGCGAGATCTGGGACATGCAGGAACGCCTGCCCCGCCGCAGCGGCAAGCGTGCCGACCTGCTGCTGGACAACCCGCGCTTCCGTGCCGGCTACGACTTCCTGCTGCTGCGTGAAAGCGCCGGCGAGCAGACCGACGGCCTGGGCGAATGGTGGACCGACTACCAGGATGCCAATGACAGCCAACGCCGCGACATGATTCGCGACCTCGGCAGCAAGGGTGATGGCGAAGGCGCAGGGCCGAAGAAGCGTCGTCGCAGCGGCACCAAGCGCAAACGCAGTGCTGCCGATGCCTCGGGCGCTGCGGGCGAATAAACGTGGAACGCATCTACATCGGCATGGGCAGCAACCTGGCAGCCCCGGACCAGCAATTGCGCAGCGCTATCCAAGCGCTGGCGCAATTGCCAGACACTTGCGTCGCGGGTGTGTCCGCCTTTTACCAAAGTGACTCCCTGCTCCCGGGCCAGCCGCGCTACACCAACGCAGTTGCCGCCCTGGACAGCCGCCTTGCGCCACTTGACCTGCTGGACGCGCTGCAAGCCATCGAAAACGACCACGGCCGCGAGCGCCTGGAGCGTTGGGGCCCTCGCACCCTTGACCTGGACATTCTGCTGTTTGGCGATCGCCTGATCGACGAACCGCGCCTGAAGGTGCCCCACTATCAGATGCACCTGCGTGCATTTGTGTTGTATCCGCTGGCCGAACTGGCACCTGCCGCATTGCAATTGCCGGATGGCAAACCCCTCAGTGCCCTGCTTGACGCCTGCCCGTTTGTCGGCCTGGAACGGCTCCCGGTTGCTGAATCGCGTCAGTAACAGCGGTAACACCGCCATCGTAACAATGCGGTAACACATCCAATTGACTTCCCGTGTCCTCCTCACGACTATAGGCGTCCCGCTGCCGCCAACCCGGCAATGAAGGGCGCAATCCAGGCCTTATAAGCACTGCTCTCAAGACAGTGCGCCTGTATAAACGAAGACTCACGCGCGTTACTCGCTGTTTCCAAGCGCCTGAACGAGGACCCTTTTCATGCCAGACATTACCCTGACCACCTTGCAGAGCCTCAAGCTCAAAGGTGAAAAAATCACCATGCTCACCTGCTATGACGCCACCTTCGCCCACGCCAGTTGCCAGGCCGGGGTTGAAGTGTTGTTGGTAGGCGACTCCCTGGGCATGGTCCTTCAAGGGAATGACAGCACCCTGCCCGTCACCACCGATGAACTGGCCTACCACACCGCCAGCGTCAAGCGCGGGAACGACGGCGCATTCATCATCGCCGACCTGCCGTTCATGGATTACGCCACCGTCGAGCAGACCTTCCTGAACGCCGGCAAACTGATGCGTGCCGGTGCACACATGATCAAGGTAGAGGGCGCCGTATGGCTCGCCGAGTCGATTCGCCTGCTGGCTGAACGCGGCGTGCCGGTCTGTGCACATATGGGCCTGACACCACAGTCCGTGAACATCCTCGGCGGCTACAAGGTGCAAGGCCGCAACGAAGCCCAGGCGCGCCAGATGCGCGCCGATGCCATCGCCCTGGAGCAGGCGGGCGTCGCGATGATCCTGCTCGAATGCGTGCCCAGCGAACTCGCGGCAGAAATCACCCAGGCCGTTAAGGTGCCGGTGATCGGTATTGGCGCGGGCTCGGCCACCGACGGCCAGGTGCTGGTGCTGCACGACATGCTCGGCCTGTCGATTACCGGCCGCGTGCCAAAGTTCGTGAAGAACTTCATGACTGGCCAGGACAGCATCCACGCGGCATTGAGTGCCTACGTCGCCGAAGTCAAAGGCGTGACCTTCCCAGGCGCCGAACACGGATTCTCTGCATGAACACCGTAAAAACCGTACGCGAACTCAGAGCCGCCGTCGCCCACGCCCGCAAGGCCGGCAAACGCATCGGCTTCGTGCCCACCATGGGTAACCTGCACAGCGGACATGCCAGCCTGGTCAGCAAGGCTGTGCAGCAGGCGGACTTTGTCGTGGCGAGTATTTTCGTCAACCCACTGCAATTTGGCGCCGGCGAAGACCTGGACAAGTACCCTCGCACCCTGGCCGCCGATCAGGAAAAGCTCCTGCAGGCCGGCTGCAACCTGCTGTTCGCGCCAACCGTCGAGGAGATGTACCCCGGCGGCATGACCGGCCAGACCCGCGTCAGCGTCCCGCAATTGTCCGAAGGCTTGTGCGGCGCCAGCCGTCCCGGGCATTTCGAAGGCGTGGCGACCGTGGTCAGCAAATTGTTCAACATGGTCCAGCCGGACATGGCTGTATTTGGCCAGAAGGACTACCAGCAACTGGCCGTGATTCGTGCCATGGTCCATGACCTGAACATGCCGATCCAGATTATCGGCGAGCCCACCGTACGCGCCGATGATGGCCTGGCGCTGTCCTCGCGCAACGGTTTTCTCAGCGAAGAACAACGTGCGATCGCGCCGGTGCTGTACCGCAGCCTCAGCCAGATTGCCGCAGCCATCAAAAGCGGTGATCACGACTTCGCCAGGCTGCGTGCCGAACAGGTGCAGCAGATCGAGGCTGTCGGGTTGCGCCTGGATTACCTCGAAGTGCGCCAGGGCCTGAACCTGCGGGCCGCTACGGCGGAGGATCGGGATATTGTGATTCTGGTGGCGGCCTTTCTAGGCACGACCCGCCTTATCGACAACCTGCATCTGACCCTCGACTGACCCCTCTGAACACCCCGCCGATTGCCCTGATCGCTGTGCCGGTATAAAAAAGTACCGGCCACAGCGCAGACAAAGCCAAGACATATCGACACGCTAGGTTTAATGTAATCGCCCTGCGCTATGGTTAGCGCTGTCTGGAACCCAATCCTTGAGATAAGACTGGATGTTCCGGGCTTTGAAGTGTCCTAAAGGCAGTCCCCGTAATAAAAGGAAACCCGCAGCGATGGCGTACTACCGCACCCCTCATGACGTTACCGCTCTGCCCGCCTGGCAAGC
Organism: Pseudomonas sp. 8 R 14; assembly: GCF_900005955.1. Taxonomy (NCBI): domain Bacteria; kingdom Pseudomonadati; phylum Pseudomonadota; class Gammaproteobacteria; order Pseudomonadales; family Pseudomonadaceae; genus Pseudomonas; species Pseudomonas sp. 8 R 14. The sequence goes on from NZ_CVTH01000052.1 coordinate 29,023, forward strand.
GCTCAACCAACATCGCCAAGCCATGCAGGATTTCAGCATGCGCGAAGCGTTCAATGCCGATCCCCAGCGCTTTTCCCAGTTCACCTTGAGCAGCTGCGGACTTTTCCTCGATTACTCGAAAAACCTGATCACCGGCGAGACCCGCGACCTGCTGGTGGGCCTTGCCAACGAAGTGGGTCTTAAAGACGCAATCAACTCGCTGTATGCGGGCGAGCCGGTCAACTCCTCCGAAGGCCGCCCTGCCCTGCACACCGCCCTGCGTCGCCCGGTGGGCGACAAGCTGTCGGTCAATGGCGTGAACATCATGCCGGACGTGCACAAGGTGCTGAACCAGATCACCGACCTGGTCGGCCGCATCCACGACGGCCTGTGGCGTGGCTACACCGAGAAGCCGATCACCGACGTGGTGAACATCGGCATTGGCGGCTCGTTCCTCGGCCCGGAGCTGGTCTCTGAAGCGCTGTTGTCCTACGCCCACAAAGGCGTGCGCTGCCACTACCTGGCGAACATCGATGGCAGCGAATTCCATGAGCTGACCATGAAGCTGCGCGCCGAGACCACGCTGTTTATCGTCTCGTCGAAATCCTTCAACACCCTGGAAACCCTGAAAAACGCCCAGGCCGCCCGCGCCTGGTACCTGGCCCAGGGTGGCTCGGAAGCCGAGCTGTACCGCCACTTTATCGCCGTGTCGAGCAACAACGCGGCCGCCGTGGCCTTCGGTATCCGCGAAGAAAACATCTTCCCGATGTGGGACTGGGTGGGCGGCCGTTATTCGTTGTGGTCGGCCATCGGCCTGCCAATCGCCCTGGCCATCGGCATGTCCAACTTCAAGGAACTGCTGTCCGGTGCCTACACCATGGACCAGCATTTCCAGAACGCGCCGTTCGAACAGAACATGCCGGTGCTGCTGGGCCTGCTGGGCGTTTGGTACGGCAACTTCTGGGGTGCGCAGAGCCATGCGATCCTGCCGTACGACCACTACCTGCGTAACATCACCAAGCACTTGCAACAGCTGGACATGGAATCCAACGGCAAGAGCGTGCGCCAGGACGGCAAACCGGTGTCCACCGACACCGGCCCGGTGATCTGGGGTGGCGTCGGCTGCAACGGCCAACATGCTTATCACCAGTTGCTACACCAAGGCACCCAACTGATCCCGGCCGACTTCATCGTGCCGATCGTCAGCTTCAACCCGGTGTCCGACCACCATCAGTGGCTGTACGCCAACTGCCTGTCCCAAAGCCAGGCACTGATGCTCGGCAAGACCCGCAGCGAAGCCGAAGCCGAGCTGCGCGACAAGGGCATCCCGGAAGACGACGTGCAGAAGCTGGCACCGCACAAGGTGATCCCGGGCAACCGTCCGAGCAACACGCTCGTGGTTGAACGCATCAGCCCGCGTCGCCTGGGCGCCCTGGTTGCGATGTATGAACATAAAGTGTTCGTGCAAAGCGTGATCTGGGGCATCAACGCCTTCGACCAATGGGGCGTGGAGCTGGGCAAGGAGCTGGGCAAGGGCGTATACAATCGCCTCACCGGCGCCGAAGAAACCTTGGCCGAAGACGCTTCGACCCAGGGGCTTATCAACTACTTCCGCGGCCGTCACCGCGGCTGATGCAGGCACCGCAAGGCCAACGTCCGTTTGGACGTTGGCCTTGAACCCTCTCCATACAGGGTGCATCTTTATGACTTGTCGCAAAAACAAGAATAAGGATCGCTCATGTTCGATATCAGCACGTTTCCCACCGCCGATGCCGTCCGCCGGGCTGCGCAACTCAGTCAAGAGGACTACCAGCGCCTCTATCGCCAATCCATCGAACAGCCGGACACGTTCTGGGCCGAGCAGGCCAAGGGCTTTCTCGACTGGATAACACCGTGGCACACCGTCCAGCAGTCAGACATCCAGACCGGTGCCGCCCAATGGTTTGCCGGTGGCCAGTTGAACGTCAGCTACAACTGCATCGACCGTCACCTGGCGCAACGCGCCGATCAGCCGGCCTTCATCTGGGAAGGTGACGATCCTGCAAAATCTTCCAAAATCACCTACCGCCAACTGCACCAAAACGTCTGCCGCCTGGCCAATGTGCTGAAAAGCCGTGGCGTGAAAAAGGGCGACCGGGTGTGTATCTACATGCCGATGATCCCGGAAGCGGCCTACGCCATGCTGGCCTGCACGCGGATTGGCGCGGTGCACTCGGTGGTATTTGGCGGGTTCTCACCGGACGCCCTGCGCGACCGCATTCTGGACGCCGACTGCCGCACCGTGATCACAGCCGATGAAGGCGTGCGCGGTGGTAAGCCGGTGGCGTTGAAACAGAACGTCGACAAGGCCCTGGCCAGCTGCCCCGACGTCAGCACGGTGCTGGTGGTACAACGCACCGGCGCACCGGTGAGCTGGAGCGAAGGCCGCGACCTCAAGTATCAACAGGCCCTCGATGCAGCGAGCGACGATTGCCCTCCCGAACCGATGGACGCCGAAGCCCCGCTGTTTATCCTCTACACCTCCGGCAGCACCGGCAAGCCCAAGGGTGTGCTGCACACCACGGGCGGCTACCTGCTCCAGGCGGCAATGACCTTCAAGTACGTACTCGATTACCGCGACGGTGAGGTGTTCTGGTGCACCGCCGACGTGGGTTGGGTCACCGGCCATAGTTACATCGTGTACGGGCCGCTGGCCAATGGCGCGACCTCGCTGATGTTCGAAGGTGTGCCGAGCTACCCGGACAGTTCGCGCTTCTGGCAGGTCATCGATAAACACCAGGTGAATATCTTCTACACCGCTCCCACCGCCTTGCGCGCGTTGATGCGCGAGGGTCACGCCCCGCTGGAGACGACCTCCCGCGCCAGCCTGCGTCTGCTGGGCAGCGTGGGCGAACCGATCAACCCGGAAGCCTGGGACTGGTACTTCAACGCGGTGGGCGAACAGCGTTGCCCTATTGTCGATACCTGGTGGCAGACCGAGACCGGCGGCATCATGCTCAGCCCGCTGGTCAGCGCCCAGCGCATCAAACCAGGTTGCGCCACCCAGCCGATGTTTGGCGTGCAGCCCGTGCTGCTGGATGAACAAGGCAAGGTCATCAGCGGTGCCGGCAGCGGCGTACTGGCGATCAAGGCCAGCTGGCCGGGGCAGATTCGCAGCGTCTACGGCGACCCGCAGCGCATGGTCGACACCTATTTCAAACCCTACCCCGGTTACTATTTCACCGGTGACGGCGCGCGCCGCGATGAGGACGGCGACTACTGGATCACCGGGCGTATCGACGATGTGATCAACGTGTCCGGCCACCGTATCGGCACCGCCGAGGTAGAAAGTGCGTTGGTACTGCATGACCAGGTGGCCGAGGCTGCCGTGGTGGGCTACCCCCACGACGTCAAGGGCCAGGGCATCTACGCCTTTGTCACCCCCATGAATGGCGTCGAACCCAGCGAGGCGCTGAAAAAACACCTGCTGGAACTGGTCAGCAAGGAAATCGGCAGCTTTGCCAAGCCGGAACTGATCCAATGGGCACCGGCCTTGCCGAAAACCCGATCCGGCAAGATCATGCGCCGGATTTTGCGCAAGATCGCCTGCAACGAACTGGACAGCCTGGGTGATACCTCGACCCTGGCCGACCCCAGCGTCGTCGACGGCCTGATCGACAAACGCCTGAACCGCTAGGAAACCCGAGTCGCCATGGAATTTATCCGCAGCCGTATCGAAACCCAGTTGATGAGTCTCACCGGCTTGTCACTGGGCCAACTGGACCTGGAAAATCCCAAGGGCGATCCGGGCCTGTTCGGGCCGGACTCGGTCAGTTGGCAAGTCCATGGTGACTTCAGCAGCATGCTCATCGGCGGCATCAGCGCCTTGATGCTGCAAGCCTTGCACCCATTGGCCCTGGCCGGCGTGTGGGACCATTCGAATTTTCGCCAGGACATGCTTGGGCGCCTGCGCCGTACCTCGCAGTTTATTTCCGGTACCACGTTCGGCGCGCGCAAAGACGCCGACTGGCTGATCGAAAAAGTGCGCACCATTCACCTGCAGGTGGTGGGCCATGCCCCGGACGGGAGGCCTTACGCGGCCAGCGATCCAGCGCTGCTGACCTGGGTGCATGTGGCGGAGGTGAGCAACTTTCTTGCTGCCCACTTGCGCTATCGCAACCCGCACCTCTGCGGCCGTGATCAGGACCGTTACTACAGCGAGATCGCCGTCGTCGCAGAACGGCTCGGCGCGCAGGATGTGCCGCATTCACGCCAGGAAATTTCCGATTACCTTGAGAATATCCGCCCGCAATTGCTGTGCGACGAGCGCAGCCGCGAAGTGCTGCGCCTGTTGCTGAACGCGCCCTCCCCCAGCCTGTTGGCCAAGCCTTTTGGTGCCTTGATGATGCAAGCCGGGATCGACCTGCTGCCGGACTGGGCCAGCACCCTGCTCGATCAGCACCAGGGCCCGCTGCAACGCCGGATGATCCGCGCCGGGGTCAAGCGCAGCGCGCCGTTGTTGCGCTGGGCGATGCGCAATGGTTCGGTGCAGCGTGCACACCGGCGGATGGGGTTGATGTAGGCAACGCGCCATAGCTGCTAAACTCCGCGCCCTCATTACCCCCATTTACCTAAGCAAGGCGCGCTCCATGTCTCCCTTGAATCAGGCGCTGCGCGCCGCCCTCGATCATCGCCAGGATCTGATCAGCGAACTGCACGCCCAGGGCACCGATTGCTATCGGCTGTTCCATGGCAGCCAGGAAGGCGCCGGCGGCCTGACCATCGACCGCTACGGCCCGCAGTTACTGGTGCAAAGCTTCCATCAGTCGCTGGAAACCGCCGACCTGCTGGAGCTGCACCAACTGGTCAACCAGCACATGGGCCTGGAGTTGCTGCTGGTCTACAACGACCGCTCCCGCGGCAACTCGCGGGTCGATCGCGAAGATTCGGTATACCGCGCCGAACCTGCCGCGCTGGAAGACCTGGTCGGCCACGAATGGGGCCTCAATTACCGTGTCCGTGGGCGCCACGCCGGCCAGGACCCACTGCTGTTCCTCGACCTGCGCAATACCCGCGGCTGGGTCAAGGGCCACAGCGCCGGCAAAAGCGTACTGAACCTGTTTGCCTACACCTGTGGGATGGGCCTGAGCGCCGCTGCCGGGGGTGCGCGCGAGGTATGCAACCTGGACTTCGCCGAGGGCAACCTGGCGGTGGGGCGTGAAAACGGCCAGCTCAATCCACAGCTTCCTACCATGGAGTTCGTACAATCGGACTACTTCCCGGCGATTCGCCAACTGGCCGGGCTGCCGATCACCCAGCGTCGCGGGCAAAAACTGCCGAGCTATCCGCGCCTGGAGCAGCGTCAATATGACCTGGTGTTGCTCGACCCGCCGGCCTGGGCCAAGAGTGCCTTCGGTACCGTTGACCTGTTGCGTGACTACCAGAGCCTGCTCAAGCCGGCACTGCTCGCTACAGCCGACAATGGCGTGCTGATCTGCTGTAACAACCTGGCAAAAGTCAGCATGGAGGATTGGCGTGAACAGGTGCTGCGTTGTGCGCAAAAGGCTGGGCGTCCGGTGCGAGACTGGAAAATCATGACGCCCGGCGCGGACTTTCCCTCACAAGATCAACAGCCACCGCTGAAGACTCTGATACTTCAACTGTAAGCAGCATCCTAAAGGCCCGGTTCTTCGGAACCGAAAACCCGTGCCATACTCCAAGGCACTCCTGTTTGACATAGATGGCGCCGCCCCATGCCCAAAGGATTGATTCGCGCCGCTGGCGCCTTGTTGACTGCCCTCGCGTTGTACAGCTTGCTGGGCTTTCTGATTTTGCCTGGCATCGCCCTTCGCATTGCCAACCAACAGTTGGCCAATTACGCCACAGTGCCGGCACACATCGAACGGATCGAACTTAACCCGTTCAGCCTGGAAGTAACGGTATGGGGCTTGAAGATCGGCGAGCCCGGTAAGGAACAGGTAGGTTTCGAACGGCTTTACGCCAATCTGCAGGCCGATAGCCTGTGGACCCGCGCCCTGCACCTGGCGGATGTGCAACTGGACAAGCCCAGGACCGAGTTGTTGTTCGACAAGTCAGGCCAGCTGAATCTGGCGCAGTTGTTCAAGCTGCCACCGAGCGAGCCGACCCCGGCAGACCCTGACGCCAAGCCGTTCCCGCTGCGTGTCGACAGCATCAAGCTGGCTGGCGGTTATTTGCATTTCCAAGACCTGCGTCCCAGCGAACCCATCGAATTCCTCTACGACACCCTCGACTTCGAACTGAAGAATCTCAGCACCCTGCCGGAAGACAATGCGGACATGACCTTGGTCGCCGCCGGCCCTGAAGGCGGGCAGATCGACTGGAAAGGCAACTTCAGCCTGGTGCCGATCACGTCCGAAGGTACGCTCAAAGTCACCGGCGGCAAGATGAAAGCCTGGTGGCCTTATGTGCGTGACGCCTTACCCCTGGTACTTGAAGACGGCGTGCTCAACTTCAGTACCGAATACAGGTTCAGCCTGGCCAAAGAGACCGAGCTGAACCTGACCAACACCGCCGCCAGCATCGCACCGTTCGCGATCAAGGCCCCGGATGGCCGGCCGTTGGTGCGCCTGGAGCGTTTGGACGTCAGCGAGACCACGGTGGACCTGGCCAAGCAGCAGGTGGTGGTGGGCAAGATCCGCAGCAATAAACTCGAGACCTGGGCGGCTCGTGAAGCGGATGGGCAACTGGACTGGCAAAAACTGTTCGCCGGCCAGCCGAACAAACCGGCCAAGGCGCCGGAGCCTGCGACTGCACCCGCCACGGCCGACTCGCCAAAGCCTGCGCCCGTCGCCCCAAGCAAGCCCTGGCAAGTGCTGCTCAAGGATGTACAGCTGCGCAACTACCAAGTGCACTTGGCCGACCGTCAGGCCAAACCTGCGGTGGCGCTGGAGCTCGGCCCGTTGAACGTCGACGTGCAGAACTTCGACAGCCTCAACCAGAGCCCCTTTACCCTGAAGGTCGACACCGGCCTGGGCAAGCAGGGCAAGATCCAGGCAACCGGCACGGTTAACCTCAACCCGGTCAGCGCCAAGTTGAAGGTCAATACCAAGGACATCGACCTGCGGGTCGCCCAGTCCTATATCAGCCCGTTTATCCGCCTGGAACTGCGCAGTGGCATGCTTGGCAGCGACCTCGACGTGAACCTGAAAAGCACCGATCCCCTGGCGCTGCAGATCACCGGCCGAGCGCAGGTTGACCAGTTGCATACCCTCGACACCCTCAAGACCCGCGACTTCCTCAAGTGGCAGCGCCTGGTGCTCGAAGGCGTGAACTACCAACACGGCGACAGCCTGTCGATCGACAAGGTCAACCTGCTGCAGCCCTATGCGCGGTTCATGATCAACGATGACCGCACCACCAACGTCGACGACTTGCTGATCCCGCAGCCGGCTGACAGTGGCGCCAAATCGTCAGCCAAACCTGCCGCGAGCAAAGACAAGCCGCTGGGTATCCATATCGGGCAGATTGCGATCAACGACGGTTCGGCCAACTTCGCCGACTTCAGCCTCACCCCCAACTTCGCCACTGCGATCCAACAGCTCAATGGGCAGATCGGCACCATCGACAGTCGCCAGGCCAAGCCGGCGAGCGTTGACATCAAGGGCAAGGTGGACCGTTATGCACCGGTGACCATCAAAGGCAGCGTGAACCCGTTTGACCCGATGGCGGCGCTGGACATCGCCACCAGCTTCAAACGTGTCGAGCTGACCACCCTGACGCCTTACTCGGGCAAGTTCGCCGGTTTCCGCATCCGCAAGGGCCGCCTCAACCTTGACCTGCATTACGTGATCACCAAGGGCCAGTTGAAGGCTGAGAACAAAGTGGTGGTCGAGCAATTGCAACTGGGCGAAAAAGTCGACAGCGCCGATGCCGTGGACTTGCCGATTCGTCTGGCAATCGCCTTGCTCAAGGACAGCGACGGCAAGATCTCCATCGAACTGCCCGTATCCGGTGACCTGAATAACCCGCAATTCAGCGTGATGCCCATTGTGTGGCAAACCCTGCGCAATCTGGTGGTGCGGGCGGCCACTGCGCCGTTCAAGTTTATTGGCGGATTGGTCACCGGAGGCGGAGCGGAGGACTTGGGTAGCGTGTCGTTCGCGGCAGGCTCCAGCGAGTTGAACAAAGACGCCGAAGGCGCTCTCAACACCTTGGCCAAAGCCTTGAAAGAACGCCCTGCCCTACGCCTGGAAATCGAAGGCACGGCCGCAGCCAGCAGCGACGGCCCATTCCTGGCGGCCCAGCGGCTGGAGCGGGAATACCAATACAACTACTACAAAATGCTGCAGCGCCGTGGCGAGAAAGTCCCGGCCCAGGCGTCCTTGCTGGAAGTCCCTGAGAGCGAAAAAGCCCCCTTGCTCGAAGGTATTTACCGCACCCGCTTGAAACAGCAGCCTCCGGCAGAATGGAAGGACCTGAGCAGCAGTGACCGCTCGACCAAGTTGAAAGAGGGCGTGATCAAGTTCTGGAGTGGCAGTGACGTGCTGCTGCGCCAGTTGGGCCAGGACCGTGCAAGCACGATCAAGGACTACCTGGTGGATAAAGCCCAGCTGGAGGACGACCGGGTTTACTTCATTGACGCGCAACTGGGCCAGGCAGAGAAAGACGGTCGAGTGATAACGCCGATGCACCTGGATGCCGAGTAGGCGTCCACGGCAAGCCGCTACCGCATTACTTTCCCGCCCCAATAGAACAGGCCCCGACACAGAAGTGCCGAGGCCTGTAATGACCACATCCGTGTGGTCGGTCGCATGAAACTTAGAGGTGCATTGAGTGGATATCTAACTCACGCGCCGCCGCCGCTAGTTCAGACGAGTGCTTGAGCGTTACTCTGCTTTCAGGCCATCGGCCGATACAGCTTTAACGCCTTTGATTTTCTTGGTGATGTTCACCGCGGTCGTTTTCTGTGCCTCGGTCACAGCGACCGAAGAGGACAGGGAAACTACACCCTTGTTGGTTTCGACTTTAATGTCGGTGCCAGGAATGCCTTTCTCGGTGACCAGGTCAGCTTTGACTTTGGTGGTGATCCAGGTGTCGGAGGTTGCGCCTTTGGCGTCAGCTGCTGCACCTTTGGTTTTGTCGATGTTGTCTGCCTTGGTAGCGCCGCCAGCCAACAGGCCGTCAGCCGAAACTGCGGTTACACCTTTGATTTTCTTGGTGATCGCTACGGCAGTTTCTTTCTGCGCGTCCGAAATGGCTACGGTCGAAGACAGGGAAACCACACCTTTGTTGGTCTCAACCTTGATGTCCGAACCAGGAATGCCTTTTTCGGTCAGCAGATCGGATTTAACTTTGGTAGTGATCCAAGTATCCGAAACGCTTTCTTTTGCCTTGGTGGCTTCACCGGCCGCCAGGGTCATTGGAGCTTGGGAAGTCTGGGCAAAGGCCACGTTAGCACCCATGGCCAGGGTCAGAGCGGTAGCAGTAGCGAGAGCGAACTTCTTCATACGAGTAACTCCTGTTTTATTAAAAGTCTGCAGTGTGTGAACCTTGATGCTGCAGCGTTAACAGGGTTATTGCAGGCAGTGTGCCAAGTCTCTAGCGCAGATTAAATCCTTAAAAATCATATAGTTATCAAAATAGCCGAATTTCGGAATCGTGCAACTTGCATGAACCTGATCGTGCCTGCGTGCAAGTTGCGGCTTTTGCGATTTACTAAGCGTCTGATTTTTCGGCATTTTCCTTCAGGCGTAAAAAAAGGACTCCGAAGAGTCCTTTTTTCAGCGTGAGCCTGGGGTAATTAAACGCCCGAAGCCTTGGCTGCTGCTACGTCCTTGATGGACAGCTTGATACGGCCGCGGTTGTCCACGTCCAGTACCAGCACTTCCACTTCCTGGCCTTCTTTCAGAATGTCGGTGACTTTCTCAACGCGAGCGTCGCTCAGCATGGAGATGTGAACCAGACCGTCTTTGCCTGGCAGGATGTTGACGAATGCGCCGAAGTCGACGATGCGCTCAACCTTACCGACGTAGATCTTGCCGATCTCGGCTTCAGCGGTGATGCCCAGGACGCGTTGACGCGCAGCTTCTGCAGCTTCCTTGGTTTCGCCGAAGATCTTGATCGAGCCGTCGTCTTCGATGTCGATCGAAGCCTTGGTCTCTTCACAGATCGCACGAATGGTCGCGCCGCCTTTACCGATAACATCACGGATTTTGTCGGTGTCGATTTTCATCGCGATCATGGTCGGAGCATTTTCCGACAGTTCGGTACGGGACTGACCAATGATCTGGTTCATCTGACCGAGGATGTTCAGGCGCGCTTCCAGGGCTTGGCCCAGGGCGATTTCCATGATCTCTTCGGTGATGCCCTTGATCTTGATGTCCATCTGCAGCGCGGTAACACCTTTGGCGGTACCGGCTACTTTGAAGTCCATGTCGCCCAGGTGGTCTTCGTCACCCAGGATGTCGGTCAGGATGGCGAACTTCTCGCCTTCCTTAACCAGGCCCATGGCGATACCGGCAACCGGCGCCTTCATCGGCACACCCGCGTCCATCAGCGCCAGGGAAGCACCGCAGACCGAAGCCATGGAGCTGGAGCCGTTGGACTCGGTGATTTCCGACACCACACGGATGGTGTACGGGAACACGTCAGCAGCAGGCAGCATGGCCTGGACCGAACGACGGGCCAGACGGCCGTGACCGATTTCGCGACGACCAGCACCGCCCATGCGACCACACTCGCCCACCGAGAACGGCGGGAAGTTGTAGTGCAGCATGAACGGGTCTTTTTTCTCGCCTTCCAGGGTGTCCAGCAGCTGTGCGTCACGGGCAGTACCCAGGGTCGCAACGACCAGTGCCTGGGTTTCACCACGGGTGAACAGTGCAGAACCGTGAGTCTTCGGCAGAACACCGACTTCGATGTTCAGCGGACGAACGGTGCGTGTGTCGCGGCCATCGATACGAGGCTTGCCGTTAACGATGTTTTCGCGAACGGTGCGGTATTCGATTTCACCGAAGGCTGCTTTGACTTCGCTGGAAGAAGGCTGGCCTTCTTCGCCGGACAGCTTGGCAACAACCTGGTCCTTCAGCTCACCCAGGCGAGCGTAACGGTCGGCCTTGACGGTGATGGTGTAGGCATCGGAGATCGCAGTGCCGAACTCGGAGCGGATAGCGCCCAGCAGTTCGGTGGCTTCGGCTTGCGGAGCCCAGGCCCAGGTCGGCTTGGCAGCTTCGGCAGCCAGTTCTTTAACAGCGTTGATCACAACCTGGAACTCGTCGTGAGCAAACAGTACTGCACCCAGCATCTGGTCTTCGGTCAGCTCTTTGGCTTCCGATTCAACCATCAATACGGCTTCCGACGTACCGGCAACGACCATATCCAGGCTCGATGCTTTCAGTTGCTCGTAAGTCGGGTTCAGCAGGTAACCGGTGCTTTCGTGGAAAGCAACGCGGGCTGCGCCGATCGGGCCATCGAAAGGAATACCGGAGATGGCCAGGGCAGCCGAAGTACCGATCATCGCAGCGACGTCAGGATCGGTTTTCTTGCTGGTGGAAACGACGGTGCAGACAACCTGCACTTCGTTCATGAAGCCTTCTGGGAACAGCGGACGGATCGGACGGTCGATCAGTCGGGAAGTCAGGGTTTCTTTCTCGGAAGGACGGCCTTCGCGCTTGAAGAAACCGCCAGGGATCTTACCGGCAGCGTAAGTCTTTTCCTGGTAGTGAACGGAAAGAGGGAAGAAGCCTTTGCTTGGGTCGGCGTGCTTGGCGCCAACAACGGTCACCAATACGGTAACGTCGTCATCAACGGTAACCAGCACTGCGCCGGAGGCTTGACGGGCGATACGGCCTGTCTCGAGGGTAACGGTCGACTGACCGAACTGGAATTTTTTGATAACCGGGTTCACGGTGTCCTACCTTCTTTGTGGCTCTTGGGGAACTTGTCTTCTTGCGAAATTCTTGGGCAATGTCGGGAATCGGCCCAACCCTTGTCCAGGGGTAAAACGTGTATCCAGATAAAACTTGAGGCTGGGAGCCTACCATGGGCCAGCGGGAATCCCACTGACACACGGCAGACAACCAACCTCTAGCGCAATCGCTGATTAGCGACGCAGACCCAGGCGACCGATCAGAGCCTGATAACGACCCAGATCCTTGCCTTTCAGGTAGTCCAGCAGCTTACGGCGCTGGTTTACCATGCGGATCAGACCACGACGGGAGTGGTGATCTTTACCGTTGGCCTTGAAGTGACCTTGCAGCTTGTTGATGTTGTGGGTCAGCAGTGCAACTTGCACTTCTGGCGAACCAGTGTCACCAACAGCTTGCTGGTAGTCAGCTACGATTTGTGCTTTTTCTTGAACGTCGAGAGCCATGAGGCAATCCTTTTTTCAGGAAACCACCCAAAGGGCAGTTTCAACAGGCCAGGGACAAATCCCTGTATCTAAAAATGAGTGTTGACCGTGCCTGTTAACAGCCACACTCGTTCGGTCATTCTGACCGAATCAGTCGACGTGGCGCGATGCGCCCGTCTTCGCTCACTTCACCGATACCGATAAAGCGACCGTTATGATCCTGTACCCGCACCATGCCGAACTTCGGGGCATCCGGGGCGCGTACCGGCTGGCCGTTAAGCCAGTAGAACGCGCTGTGTTCCGAAAAGTGCAGCAATGGCCAATCCAGCAAACCGCTGTCCGATGGCATCAGGAAGCGATCAACTGCTTCGTTGCCACCTTCGGCGTGTACCGCCTCCAACTCTTCCAGCGTGACCGTCTGGGCCAGGCTGAAAGGTCCGGCCTGGGTGCGTCGCAGTTCAGCTACATACGCGCCGCAACCGAGCTGTTCACCAATATCTTCCACCAGGGTACGGATATAAGTGCCTTTGCTGCAGTCTACGGCCAAGCGTGCGGTGTCACCTTCACAGGCGAGCAATTCCAAGCGCGCAATAGTAACAGAACGCGGTTCGCGCTCCACTACTTCGCCCGCACGTGCCAGCTTGTAAAGGGGCTGCCCATCACGCTTTAGAGCCGAGTACATCGGCGGTATCTGACTGATTTGCCCACGAAAAGCAGGTAAAGCAGCTTCGATATCAGCACGACCAACGGTCACGTCGCGAACCTGCAAAACATCACCTTCGGCATCTGCCGTGGTGGTGGTCTTGCCCAGTTGCATCAGGGTTTCGTAACCCTTGTCGGAATCGAGCAGGTATTGCGAGAACTTGGTGGCCTCGCCAAAGCACAACGGCAGTACGCCAGTAGCCAAGGGATCAAGGCTGCCGGTGTGTCCGGCCTTCTCGGCATTGAGCAGCCAGCGGACCTTCTGCAACGCGGCATTGGAGGTAAAGCCAATGGGTTTGTCGAGCAGGATGATGCCGCTGACGTTACGACGGATACGTTTGACCTGAGCCACCGCTTACTCCTTGGCGTCTTCAGGTGTGGATGGGTGCTGATTGTCTTCAGCCACGGCGCGCTCGATCAGGGCCGACAGGTGCGCACCACGCACGACGCTTTCGTCGTAGTGGAAGTGCAACTGGGGCACGCTGCGCAGCTTCATTTCACGGGCCAACTGCATGCGCAGGAAACCTGCCGCCGAGTTGAGCACCTTGATGCTTTGCGCGATCTCTTCGCTGTTGTCCTGGCCCATCACGGTGATGAAGATCTTCGCGTGACCCACGTCACGGCTCACTTCTACAGCGGTGATGGTGACCAGGCCAACACGCGGGTCTTTGACTTCGCGACGGATCAGTTGGGCCAGCTCACGCTGCATCTGATCGCCGATACGTTGGGTACGGCTGTATTCTTTTGCCATGTCTTGTTACCTGTTACTGCCACACGGTGAAACCCGTGGGGTCTGAAAGCGGCAAACGCCCGGCCTGACAAAAGCCAGACCGGGCGTTGCGTTTAGAGTCCGGACGCTGCGCGGGGCATTTGCATGCCCACACGCGGCGTGGCTCCTGAAGTGCGCGAGTTAGAGGCTGCGAGCAACCTGAACCTTCTCGTAGACTTCGATCTTGTCGCCAGCCTTGACGTCGTTGTAGCTCTTGACGCCAATACCGCATTCCATGCCGGCACGCACTTCGGAAGCGTCATCCTTGAAGCGGCGCAGGGATTCCAGCTCGCCTTCGAAGATAACGATGTCTTCACGCAGTACACGAATTGGACGGTTACGGTACACGGTACCTTCGATAACCATGCAACCGGCGATCGCACCGAATTTCGGCGAGCGGAACACGTCACGAACCTCGGCGACACCCAGGATGTTCTCCCGGACGTCACTGCCAAGCATGCCGGTGAGGGCCTTCTTGACGTCTTCGATGATGTCGTAGATGACGTTGTAGTAACGCATGTCCAGGCCTTCCTGCTCGACGATCTTGCGAGCGCCAGCATCGGCACGCACGTTGAAGCCGAACAGTACAGCGTTGGAAGCCAGTGCCAGGTTGGCGTCGGACTCGGTAATACCACCGACACCGCCACCCACAACACGCACTTGCACTTCGTCGTTACCCAGGCCGTTCAAGGCGCCGTTCAACGCTTCGAGGGAACCACGGACGTCAGATTTGAGGACGATATTAAGCGTCTTCTTCTCTGCCTGGCCCATGTTCTCGAAGATGTTTTCCAGCTTGCCGGCGTGAGCACGGGCCAGCTTGACTTCGCGGAACTTGCCTTGACGGAACAGAGCCACTTCACGGGCTTTCTTCTCGTCCGACAGCACGCTCATCTCGTCGCCAGCGTCCGGGGTACCGTCCAGGCCGAGGATCTCGACAGGGATGGATGGACCCGCTTCCTTGATTGGCTTGCCGTTCTCGTCGAGCATGGCACGTACACGGCCATAGTTCGAACCGACCAGCACCATGTCGCCTTGGCGCAGGGTACCGTCTTGAACCAGAACGGTAGCAACCGGGCCACGACCCTTGTCGAGACGCGATTCAACCACAACACCACGACCCGGGGCCGATGGCGTTGCTTTGAGTTCCAGGACTTCGGCTTGCAGCAGGACCGCTTCGAGCAGTTCGTCTACGCCAGTACCGACTTTCGCCGAAACCGAAACGAACGGCGTATCACCGCCCCACTCCTCGGAAGTCACACCGTGAACCGACAGTTCGCTACGGATGCGATCGAGATCGGCGCCCGGCTTGTCGATTTTGTTCACGGCAACAACCAGTGGAACACCAGCGGCCTTGGCGTGCTGGACAGCTTCAATGGTCTGCGGCATTACGCCGTCGTCCGCTGCAACTACCAGGATCACGATGTCGGTCGCCTTGGCACCACGGGCACGCATTGCGGTAAACGCGGCGTGACCTGGGGTGTCAAGGAAGGTGACCATGCCGCGCTCGGTTTCAACGTGGTATGCACCGATGTGCTGGGTGATACCACCGGCTTCGCCGGCAGCTACCTTGGCACGACGGATGTAGTCGAGCAGCGAGGTCTTACCGTGGTCAACGTGGCCCATTACGGTCACGACTGGTGCACGGGAGAAGGTCTCGCCTTCAAACTTCAGGGACTCGGCCAGGGAGTCTTCCAGGGCGGTGTCGCTGACCAGGGTCACTTTGTGGCCCAGTTCTTCGGCTACCAGTTGAGCAGTTTCCTGATCAAGCACCTGGTTGATGGTCGCTGGAGTACCCAGTTTGAACATGAACTTGATGATTTCAGCAGCCTTGACCGACATCTGATTGGCCAGATCGCCAACCGTGATGGTCTCGCCGATCTGCACATCACGCACGACAGGGCCGGTTGGGCTCTGGAAACCGTGGGCGTTGCGTTTCTTCAGCTTGGCCTTGCCGCGACCACCACGACGGAAGCCATCGCTTTCTTCGTCGGTAGTGCGTGGCGCAACGCGCGGAGCAGGCGCTTTCTCTTTGACCGAGGCACGATGCGGAGCGTTTTTACGCTCGCCATCGCCACCACCACTGCGACGATTGTTATCGTCGGCACGTGGTTTGTCCGGACGACGAGGTTCGTCGCGCTTGCGAGCGTCAGCAGCAGGTGCTGGAGCAGCGGCAACCGGAGCGGCCTCACGCACAGTTTCAACAGGCGCGCTAGGTGCAGCGACTGCGTCAGTAGCGGATTGCGCAGCAGCAGGCTGGCTACGCGCTTCTTCTTCGGCGCGACGCTTGGCTTCTTCTTCAGCCTTCTGGCGTGCAGCATTTTCTACTGCGCGACGTTCGTCCATCTCGCGTTTGCGCTCGGCTTCGATTTCTTCCGGGCTGCGCTGTACGAAGACTTTCTTCTTACGCACTTCAACGCTGATGCTCTTGCTACCAGCCACCCGCAGGGTGCTGGTTGTTTTGCGCTGCAATGTAATCTTGCGCGGTTCTTCCACTTTCGCCTTGTGGCTGCTTTTCAAGTGAGTCAGCAACGATTGCTTCTCACTGTCGCTCACATGTTCCTCGGCGGCGGTGTGCGGCAGACCTGCCTCACGCATCTGCTGCAACAGGCGCTCTACCGGTGTTTTGACCTCATCGGCCAGTTGTTTCACCGTGACTTGCGTCATGCACTTCTCTCCTCAGGCCGCGCCTAATTACTCGAACCAATGGGCTCGGGCGGCCATGATCAACTTGCCGGCACGATCATCGTCAATGCCGTCGATGTCGAGCAGATCGTCAATAGACTGCTCGGCCAGGTCTTCGCGGGTAATTACGCCGCGCACCGCCAGTTCCATCGCCAAATCCTTGTCCATACCCTCAAGCGAGAGCAGGTCTTCGGCCGGATGGGCGTCTGCCAGCTTTTCCTCAGTAGCGATGGCTTTAGTCAACAAACGATCCTTGGCCCGAGCGCGAAGCTCGTTGACGGTGTCTTCGTCAAAGCCGTCGATGTTGAGCATTTCTTCCAACGGTACGTAGGCAATCTCTTCCAGGCTGGTGAAGCCTTCATCTACCAGCACCTGCGCCAGGTCTTCGTCGACTTCCAACTCGTCGATGAAGTTGCGCAGGATGTCACCGGTTTCAGCTTGCTGCTTAGCCTGGATGTCCGATTCGGTCATCACGTTCAGTGTCCAGCCGGTCAACTGGCTGGCCAGACGCACGTTCTGACCACCACGACCAATGGCCTGGGCCAGATTGTCTGCGCCAACGGCGATGTCCATTGCATGGGCATCCTCGTCAACGATAATTGCCGCCACTTCAGCCGGCGACATGGCGTTGATCACGAACTGCGCCGGGTTGTCGTCCCAGAGGACGATGTCCACACGCTCACCACCCAATTCGCCCGACACTGCCTGGACGCGCGAACCGCGCATACCAATGCAAGCGCCTTGCGGGTCGATGCGTTTGTCCTTGGAGCGGACCGCGATCTTGGCACGCGAACCCGGGTCGCGGGACGCAGCCATGACTTCGATCAGGCCTTCGGCAATTTCCGGCACCTCGATACGGAACAGCTCAATCAGCATTTCCGGCGCAGTGCGCGACAGGATCAACTGAGGGCCACGGTTCTCGGTGCGGATTTCCTTGAGCAGCGCACGCAAACGCACGCCAACACGGAAGGTTTCGCGAGAGATGATGTCTTCGCGGGCCAGCAACGCTTCAGCGTTGTTGCCCAGGTCGACGATCACATTGTCGCGGGTAACTTTTTTCACGGTGCCGGAGATGATTTCACCCAGGCGCTCGCGATAGGCATCAACGACTTGAGCGCGCTCGGCTTCGCGAACCTTCTGCACAATGACCTGCTTGGCGGTCTGTGCAGCAATGCGGCCGAACTCGATGGACTCGATCTTTTCTTCAACGACATCACCGACCTGGGCGCCTGGGTGCGTTTCAGCAACCTTGCTTGGCCAGGTTTCGATGGCCGGATCATCAAGATCGGCTTCTTCGACGACCGTCCAGCGACGGAAAGTCTCATAGGCACCGGTGTGGCGGTTGATTTCCACACGCAGATCAACTTCGTCTTCAAAACGCTTTTTGGTAGCAGTGGCCAGGGCCAGCTCCAGCGCTTCAAAAATCACGTTTGCCGGTACGCCCTTTTCATTGGATACCGACTCAACAACCAGCAGTACTTCTTTGCTCATCGTACGCCTCGCCTTTCGCAAGCCATTGGATCCGCGGGATCCGCGTCTCAGTCAAAACTGGGAATAATGTTGGCCTTGTCGATCATATCGATCGGCAACAGGAACTCATGGTCTTCTACCTGCACCACGACATCCTGTTCTTCTACACCGCGCAGAAGGCCCTGAAAGTTGCGACGCCCTTCGAACGGGGATCGCAGCTTGATCTTCACTTGTTCACCGGCAAATTTTGCAAACTGATCAATAGTGAACAGTGGGCGTTCCATGCCTGGCGAGGAAACTTCGAGGGTGTATTCAACGGAGATAGGATCTTCAACATCCAGAACACCGCTGATCTGACGGCTGACAATGGCACAATCGTCCACCAGCACGCCGCCCTCTTTATCGATATAAACGCGCAACATTGAGTGGCGACCTTGAGCCGAAAACTCAATACCCCAGCATTCATAGCCTAGGGCCACGACCACCGGGGCCAACAAGGCCTGCAACTCTTCTAGCTTGCTCGACACCTGAACCCCCTCGTGCATGTATGTGCATGCTGTGCAAAATAAAAAAATGGGCGAAACGCCCATCCTTGAAACGCCGTCGAACAGCGGCGTTGAAAGTGTCCAGCTAACAAAAAGCCCCTTAAAAGGGGCTCCGCTAAAACTGGTTGCGGGGGCCGGATTTGAACCGACGACCTTCGGGTTATGAGCCCGACGAGCTACCAGACTGCTCCACCCCGCGACAAAGCTGGGGCGGAAGTATACGACCGATCCCTTACAGGGTCAATGTAACCTTCCACCTACAAGAAAGCCCGCAACAGCGGGCTCTCCTGATAATTGGTACCGAGAAGGGGACTCGAACCCCTACACCCTATGGGCACAACCACCTCAAGGTTGCGTGTCTACCAATTCCACCACCTCGGCAATACAGCGCTTACAACCCTTCTTACTTCTGCTCTTGAGCTGGAGGTACGTCAGTCGCTGGAGTAGCCGACTTTTGCTCTTGAAGCACCGGGACATCATCAGAAGCCGGTTTTGCTTTTGGCACTTCCAACACTGCTGGGTTTGGCAAACCTACTTGAGTCAGCACATGAGCTTTCTCTTTAGCAAAGTAACCTAACCCTAAGCTGGTTATGAAGAAACCGGCGGCAAGTATAGCAGTAAACTTACTAAGAAAGGTAGAGGAACCTTGGCTTCCGAACACAGTATTTGAAGCACCTGCACCGAAAGACGCACCAGCATCCGCACCTTTACCCTGTTGCAACAAAACCAGGGCAACTACGCCCAAGGCAGCCAACAGATGAAAAACGACTACGACTGTTTCCAGCATTTTTTCAGTTTCCCGCGGCGCGACAAATCGCACCGAACTCATCTGCATTCAGGGAAGCTCCACCAATGAGCCCCCCATCGATATCCGGCATGCCGAACAGTTCGACCGCATTGGCCGCCTTCACGCTGCCGCCGTATAGAAGCCGCACACCTTGTGCGACTTCAGAATTCTCTGCCGCTAACTGAGCACGGATGGCTGCGTGCACATCCTGCGCCTGTTGCGGTGTAGCAGTCAGCCCGGTGCCAATGGCCCAGACCGGCTCGTAAGCAATTACCGCCTTTGCGAACGCACCAACACCCAGCTCCTCGATGATGCTGCCAAGCTGACGCGAGACAACCTCAAGAGTCTTGCCCGATTCACGCTGCTCAAGGGTCTCCCCAATACACAACACCGGAATCAAGCCACAAGCCTGCGCTGCTGCGAACTTGCGATTGAGTGTCCCATCACGCTCGCCCATCATCTGACGGCGCTCGGAGTGCCCGACAAGCACATAGGAACAACCCGCATCAACCAGCTGACTCGGTGCAATCTCACCGGTCAACGCACCTTGCATGGCTTCCACCGCGGAGTTCTGCGCGCCTACCTGAATCGACTTACCTTTCAAGCCATCCACCACTTGGGTGATATGCAAGCAAGGCGGGAACACCGCGATATCAACACCGCTAGGCAAGGCCAAGTGACGAAGGCCATTGATCAGCTCAGCGACACTGGCGCGGGTACCGTGCATCTTCCAGTTACCAGCTACCATAGTGCGACGCATGCTGTACCTCGTCGGTCAAAGTGGGCGCAGATGTTACCCAACCACATCATCACTGGCAAGCCGAATTCAGGCGCAAACTTCAGTTACCAGTTTTGCCAGGTCCTCGGCATGACCGCGAACCTGTATTTCGTCGTCACCTTCGACCATGACGCGCACCAAAGGCTCTGTGCCGGACTTGCGTAGCAATACCCGTCCACGACCAGCCATTGCCAGGGTCGCGCGCTCGCAAGCCTCTTTGACAGCAGGGTGCTCGATCGGGTTTTCCCCACCTGCGAAACGCACGTTCAGCAATACTTGCGGGCATTTGCGCAAAGCCTGACGCGCCTGGGCCAGGCTCTCTTCGCGGCGACGCAAAGCCAATAGCACCTGCAACGCCGCAATAATCGCGTCACCGGTGGTGGTGTGCTGGAAGCACACCACGTGCCCGGAGTTCTCACCACCTACCTGCCAGTTACGCTCCAGCAGCTCGGCGATCACATACCGGTCACCGACGTTGGCGCGAACAAAAGGAATACCCAGGTCTGCCAACGCCAGCTCAAGCCCCAGGTTGCTCATCAGCGTACCGACGACACCGCCTTGCAGCTTGTTACGCTCATGCAGGTCGCGGGCAATGATGAACAACAGATCATCGCCATCGACCACGGCACCCGTGTGGTCGACCATCAGCACACGGTCGCCGTCACCGTCGAAGGCAATCCCGAGGTCGGCATGCTCGGCCAGGACAGCGGCTTGCAACTGCTCCATATGGGTGGAGCCGCAGTTTTCGTTGATGTTCAATCCGTTGGGCTGAGCCGACAGCACTGTCACGTCTGCGCCCAACTCCTTGAATACGCTTGGCGCGACTTTGTAGGTCGCACCATGGGCGCAGTCGACAACAATCTTCAGGCCGGCAAAATTGGTGCTGGTTGGCACACTGCTCTTGCAGAACTCGATATAACGACCGGACGCGTCATTGATACGTGACACCTTGCCCAGCTTGCTGGACTCGACCACGGTCATCGGCGTATCCAACAATTCTTCGATCATCAGCTCAATCTCATCCGGCAACTTGGTGCCCTGGCCGGAGAAGAACTTGATGCCGTTGTCGTCGTGTGGATTGTGCGAAGCACTGATCACAATACCGGCCTCAGCGTGAAAGGTACGCGTCAGGTATGCAATCGCGGGCGTCGGCATTGGCCCCAGCAACATCACATCGGCGCCTGCGGCGGATAAGCCGGCCTCAAGCGCTGATTCAAACATGTACCCCGAAATCCGGGTGTCCTTGCCCACCAGGATGCGACACGCCCCCATGCTGCGGAACGCCATACCCGCCGCCCATCCAAGCTTGAGCATGAAATCAGGAGTAATCGGAAACTCGCCGACCCGACCACGGATACCGTCGGTGCCAAAGTATTTTTTAGTCATAAGTGCTCCATCATTCTTATTCGGCTGATTCCACAGCTGCAATCATGCGTACCACATCCACGGTCTCAGCAACGTCATGCACACGCAAGATGCGCGCACCCTTGGTCACCGCGAGCGCCGCCAGTGCAAGACCGCCGTACAACCGCTCACCCACCGGACGGCTCAATGCCAGCCCTATCATGCTCTTGCGCGAAACACCGACCAACAGGGGCCGACCAAGGGCATGCAAGGACTCCATGTGTTTGAACAAACTCAAATTGTGTTGCAGGGTCTTGGCGAAACCAAACCCCGGATCAAGGATGATCCTTTCCGGCGCAATACCTACCGCGACGCACTGGGCAACGCGCTCGGAGAGAAAACCACTCACTTCACCAACCAGGTCATCATAGTGCGGGCTGTCCTGCATATTGCCGGGCTCACCCAGCATATGCATCAAACACACCGGCAAACCGGTAGCTGCGGCTGCATCCAGGGCACCGTCGCGCCGTAGGGACCGCACATCGTTGATCAAGCCGGCACCTAATCGCGCAGTCTCACGCATCACGGCCGGGGTGGAGGTATCAACCGAAATGATCACATCCAACTCTCGAGCGATGCGCTCGACAATCGGCGCCACGCGCTCCAACTCCTCCAAAGGAGAAACTGCGCGAGCACCAGGCCGAGTCGATTCACCGCCCACATCAATCAAGGTCGCGCCAGCCGCCACCATAGCTTCTGCGTGGCGCAATGCAGCATCAAGCTGGCTGAAGCGGCCACCATCGGAAAAGGAGTCAGGGGTTACATTAAGAATGCCCATGACATGCGTATGGGCCAAATCAAGAACCCGGTTGCCGCAAGGCAACCGGGGGGAGGACGGAGCAAAAGTCATTTCAAACCTTAATGGTCAGCTGCCGGGCCACCGATTGGGGTTTCAGGACGTTCGCTCTGAACCACTGGCGGGGTGCCCGAAGTACCCGAACCACCTTCCCAATCACGAGGCTCACGAGGCGCCCGACCGGCCATAATGTCGTCGATCTGGTCTGCATCGATGGTCTCGTACTTCATCAATGCATCAGCCATTGCATCAAGCTTGTCGCGATTATCGGTAAGGATCTGCTTGGCCGTGCCATAGCACTGGTCAATGATACTGCGCACCTCAGAATCGATCAGCTTGGCTGTCTCACCAGAGAAACTGGCGTTTTGACCACCGCCGCCACGCCCCAGGAATACTTCACCTTCTTCCTCGGCGTACATCAAAGGACCGAGTTTTTCCGACAAGCCCCACTTGGTCACCATGTTCCGCGCAATCTGGCTGGCGCGCATGATGTCGTTGGAAGCCCCAGTGGTCACGCCGTCAAAGCCCAAGGTCATTTCTTCAGCAATTCGACCGCCGTACAGCGAACAGATCTGGCTGATCAGCGCACGCTTGGAGAGGCTATAACGATCCTCTTCCGGCAGGAACATGGTGACACCCAACGCACGACCACGAGGAATGATCGACACTTTGTAGACCGGGTCATGCTCAGGAACGACGCGCCCCACAATGGCGTGACCCGCTTCGTGATAAGCAGTGTTCTGCTTCTCTTTTTCGGACATGACCATGGATTTGCGCTCAGCGCCCATCATGATCTTGTCTTTCGCCAGCTCGAACTCTTTCATTTCAACGATGCGCTTGCCGGTACGGGCTGCAAACAGCGAAGCCTCGTTCACCAGGTTAGCCAGGTCAGCACCCGAGAACCCCGGGGTACCACGGGCAATCACAGCCGGTGCAACGTCGTCGCCCATTGGCACTTTGCGCATGTGCACTTTCAGGATTTGTTCGCGCCCACGGATGTCCGGCAGGCCAACCACCACCTGGCGGTC
The DNA here is from genome assembly GCF_900005955.1 of Pseudomonas sp. 8 R 14. Taxonomy (NCBI): domain Bacteria; kingdom Pseudomonadati; phylum Pseudomonadota; class Gammaproteobacteria; order Pseudomonadales; family Pseudomonadaceae; genus Pseudomonas; species Pseudomonas sp. 8 R 14. Next base: position 52,273 of record NZ_CVTH01000052.1, read on the forward strand.
AAAGCGGCCTGGACGCAACAGCGCAGGATCGAGCACGTCCGGACGGTTGGTTGCCGCGATGACGATGATGCCGTCATTCATCTCGAAACCATCCATCTCGACCAGCAACTGGTTGAGGGTTTGCTCACGCTCATCATGACCACCGCCCATGCCAGCACCACGATGGCGACCAACGGCGTCGATTTCATCGATGAAGATGATGCATGGCGCATGCTTCTTGGCCTGTTCGAACATGTCGCGAACGCGGCTCGCACCGACACCGACGAACATTTCAACAAAGTCAGAACCGGAAATGGTGAAGAACGGTACCTTGGCTTCGCCGGCAATGGCCTTGGCCAGCAAGGTTTTACCGGTACCTGGAGGGCCGACCATCAGCACGCCGCGAGGAATACGGCCACCCAGGCGCTGGAATTTGCCTGGATCGCGCAAGAACTCAACCAACTCGCCGACTTCTTCCTTGGCTTCGTCGCAACCCGCTACGTCAGCCAGGGTGGTCTTCACCTGATCTTCAGAGAGCAGGCGCGCCTTGCTCTTGCCGAAGCTCATCGGCCCGCCCTTGCCTCCCGCACCGCCTTGCATCTGGCGCATGAAGAACATGAACACGGCAATGATCACCAGGATCGGGAAGCTTGCCACCAGGAGTTGAGTCCAGATGCTCTGCTGCTCAGGCTGCTTGCCTTCGACAACCACGTGGTTATCCACCAGGTCGCCGATCAGACCGTTGTCCTGAATTGCCGGACGAATGGTCTTGAAGCTATCGCCATCGTTGCGTTTGCCGGTGATCACGTAGCCATCAACCGCTACGCGCTCGACCTTGCCATCCTTAACTTGCTGGATGAAGTCGGAATAGTTGAGGGTCTGCGGCTCGTTAGGGCTGGAGAAGTTGTTCATCACCGTCACGAGGACAGCCGCGATGATCAACCACAGGATCAGATTCTTTGCCATATCGTTCAATTAACTACCCTCTGAAGCAAGCTCCGCTACTGGCGCGCGCTTCGCATGATATTCACCGGCCTAACTTACTACATTACCTACAACTCTGGCAGGCGCCGTCTGTAACCCTTTGTGAAACTTTGACTACACAATATTCGTAAAGCTTCGTGACGAAAGCGATATAAAAAAACCTATCGCCCTCCTCGAATTCCTCAAAAACGCTCTTCACTCGCCGCGCCTTCGACGCCACGGAAGCCGCGGCACAGCAGGTATTGCTCCCTGGACCGGTCCCGGGAAGAGTCTGGTTTACGCGTCTGCACCTTGTCGAACAACTTGCGGATGTTCTTGTGGTACTCGTCGAAACCCTCTCCCTGGAACACCTTCACCAGGAAATCGCCACCGGGACGCAACACCCGACCCGCCAAATCCAGCGCCAATTCGCAAAGGAACATGGCTCGTGGCATATCGACGGCCGGTAACCCACTCATATTGGGGGCCATGTCGGAAATCACAAGGTCTACCTGCGAATTTCCCACAGCCTCAAGGATCTGGGCGAGCACTGTGTCCTGGGTAAAGTCTCCATGAACAAAGGTCACGTCCGGGATGCTGTCCATTTCCAGAATGTCGGAAGCAATCAGGCGACCTTGACCACCAATCAGACGACTGGTCACCTGGGACCAGCCACCGGGGGCCGCGCCAAGATCGATGACGCTCATGCCTGGATGAATCAACTTGTCCTTGTCCTGGATCTCCAACAGCTTGTAGCTGGCCCGGGAACGATAGCCATCCTTTTGCGCCTTTTTGACGTAAGGATCGTTGAAATGCTCTTGCAGCCACTTAAGGCTAGTTTTGGAACGGGCCACGGGCCACCTCGAAAATAAAACGGGTCGTGATTAACTGGGCGGTCCCGGACTCGCTCGGGTAAACTGGCCGCCGCTTTTTACAAGATCAGACGCAGGGGTCAGATTATGCCGCTCACTCAAGAGCAGAAGAAACAGTACAAATCCATTGGCCACCATCTGAAACCAGTTCTGATTGTGGCAGACAACGGTTTGACTGAAGGTGTGTTAGCCGAACTTGAACGCGCACTGGGCGATCACGAACTGATCAAGATCAAGGTCAACATCCTTGACCGCGAAGCACGCCTGGCCGCCATTGCAGAACTGTGCAAGGTTGGCAAGGCGGACCTGGTTCAGGTCATCGGCAAGATGGCGCTGCTGTATCGCAAGAACTTCAGCGTCAACAAGCAACTGTCGAACGTACACCGCTTCAAGTAATACAAAGGGTCACGGGCGTGCTTCGCGCGCCCCGCCACTCCATCCCGGAGCAGGCTGTATAACCAGCACCAGGCCGGAGAACCCTAGCACAAGATAGCTGAATAGCTGCCAGCGCAACGCTTCCGGCAGCCAGACATGCACAATGCAATACATTGCACACGCATACAGCGCCATCAACAGCAGTTGGCCGCGAATATCCCGCCACAGACTCTCCAAGCCTTCAGCCTTGACCAGCACCAACGCCTGAAGCGCTACGCACGCCGCCGCGAAACCCACCAGCAGCGCACTCAGTAATCCATCGATTTCATCGATCAGCAACGGAGCCAGGCCAATCACGCCCAGCACCGGCAATACACCAAGATGTAACAACCATAGGCCGCCCACCCAAAGCATCTGGGCAAGCTGCCAAAGCATGGCGCCCGCACGAAGCGGGCGCCGCCTTTCAGATGTGACGAACTTCAACAATCTCGTACTCGATCACACCGCCTGGCGTTTTGACAGACACCACATCCCCCTCTTCCTTGGCGATCAAGGCACGGGCCAGTGGTGAGCCGACGGAGATCTTGCCGAGCTTGAAGTCAGCCTCGTCCTCTCCCACGATGTGGTAGACCACGCTCTCGTCAGTCTCGACGTTGGCGATCTCCACGGTGGTGCCGAAAATCACCTTGCCCGTGTGCGGAATAGTCGTGACGTCGATGATCACCGCATTCTGCATACGGCCTTCGATGTCACGGATCCGCGCCTCGACCATACCCTGCTGCTCACGAGCAGCGTGGTATTCGGCGTTTTCCTTCAAGTCACCCAGCTCGCGGGCCGTACCGATGTCCTGGCTCAGCTTTGGACGTACGACCTTGGTCAGATGGGCGTGCTCCTCTTCCAGGGCCTTGGCGCCCTGGACGGTCATTGGGTATTTGATCATGCCTTCAATCCTGCGTGTAGATCCTGCAAGCGACGCACGGTCTTTTCCGGACCGAACTTGAGCGCTTCGCAGATAGCTTCGCCAGCAGCAATAGTGGTGGTGCAGTAGATCTTGTGCTGCAAGGCATTACGGCGAATGGAGTAGGAATCCGCGATCGACTGGCGACCTTCGGTGGTATTGATGATCAGCGTGACTTCATCATTCTTGATCATGTCGACCACATGCGGACGGCCTTCCGTCACCTTGTTCACGCGGCGCACTTTCAAGCCGGCCGCTTCGATCAGCTTGGCGGTCCCGGCAGTTGCCACGATTTCAAAACCCAAGTTGATCAGATCACGGGCCACGCCTGCAACCAGCGGCTTGTCATCATCACGCACACTGATAAACGCAGTACCGCCGGTCGGCAGCACTTCGCTGGCGCCCATCTGGGCCTTGGCGAACGCTTCACCGAAGGTGTCGCCCACGCCCATCACTTCACCGGTGGACTTCATCTCCGGGCCCAGGATCGGGTCCACACCAGGGAATTTGGCAAATGGGAACACTGCCTCTTTCACACTGTAGAAGTTCGGAATGATTTCCTTGGTGAAGCCAATTTCCTTCAGGGTCTTACCAGCCATCACACGCGCAGCGATCATGGCCAGGGACACGCCGATGCACTTGGAAACGAACGGCACGGTACGCGAAGCACGCGGGTTGACTTCAATGACGTAGATGTCTTCGCCCTGCAGCGCCAACTGTACGTTCATCAGGCCGACAACACCCAACTCCAAGGCCATTTTCTTGACCTGCTCGCGCATCTCATCCTGGATATGTGCAGGCAACGAGTACGGCGGCAGCGAGCACGCGGAGTCACCGGAGTGAACGCCCGCCTGCTCGATGTGCTGCATGATCGCGCCGATGACCACGTCGGTACCGTCGCAAACTGCATCCACGTCCATTTCGATGGCGCAGTTGAGGAAGTGGTCCAGAAGCACCGGGCTGTCGTTGGACACTTTTACCGCATCACGCAGGTAACGCTTGAGCTCTTCTTCTTCGTAGACGATTTCCATGGCTCGGCCGCCCAGTACGTAGGACGGACGCACCACCAGCGGGTAGCCGATCTTGCTGGCTGCACGGATGGCCTCGTCTTCGCTGCGCACGGTAGCGTTTGGCGGCTGGCGCAGGTTCAGGCGCTCAACCATTTGCTGGAAGCGCTCACGGTCTTCGGCACGGTCGATGGCGTCTGGGCTGGTGCCGATGATTGGCACGCCGGCAGCCTCAAGGGCACGCGCCAGTTTCAGCGGGGTTTGGCCGCCGTACTGGACGATCACACCTTTTGGTTTCTCGACACGACAGATTTCCAACACGTCTTCCAACGTTACCGGCTCGAAGTACAGACGGTCTGAAGTGTCGTAGTCAGTGGAAACAGTTTCCGGGTTGCAGTTGACCATGATGGTCTCGTACCCGTCTTCGCGCAGTGCGAGGGCGGCGTGTACGCAGCAATAGTCGAATTCGATACCCTGGCCGATACGGTTCGGACCACCGCCCAGGATGATAATCTTGTCGCGGCCCGACGGCGCGGCCTCGCACTCTTCCTCGTAGGTGGAGTACAGGTACGCAGTGTCGGTGGCGAACTCGGCGGCACAGGTGTCAACGCGCTTGTAGACCGGGAAGATCTCCAGCTTGTGGCGATGCGTGCGCAGGTTTTTCTCGGTCACACCCAGCAGCTTGGCCAGGCGCTGGTCGGAGAAGCCTTTGCGCTTGAGGCGGAACATCATGTCGCGGTCGATGCTGGCCAGACCCAGGGTCTTGACCTTCTCCTCTTCCTTGATCAGATCTTCGATCTGCACCAGGAACCACGGATCGATCATGTTCATGCCAAAGATGTCTTCGACAGTCATGCCGGCGCGGAAGGCATCAGCCACATACCAGATACGCTCGGCGCCCGGTACGGTCAGCTCACGCTTGAGGATGCTCATGCTTTCCGGATTGCTCAGGTCAAGCTTCTCGTCCAGGCCGCAAACGCCCACTTCCAGGCCACGCAGGGCTTTCTGCAAGGACTCCTGGAAGGTCCGGCCGATAGCCATGACCTCACCCACCGACTTCATCTGGGTGGTCAGGCGCGCGTCGGCCTTGGCGAACTTCTCGAAGGCAAAGCGTGGCAGCTTGGTCACGACATAGTCGATGGACGGCTCGAAGGACGCCGGCGTAGCGCCGCCCGTGATTTCGTTTTGCAGTTCGTCCAGGGTGTAACCGATAGCCAGCTTGGCGGCGATACGCGCAATCGGGAAACCGGTCGCTTTCGATGCCAGCGCCGAAGAACGCGATACACGCGGGTTCATCTCGATCACGACCATGCGGCCGGTGTCCGGGCAGATGCCGAACTGAACGTTGGAACCACCGGTTTCAACGCCGATCTCACGCAATACCGCCAAAGAGGCGTTACGCATGATCTGGTATTCCTTGTCCGTCAGGGTCTGCGCCGGAGCAACGGTGATCGAGTCACCGGTGTGCACACCCATCGGGTCGAAGTTTTCGATGGAGCAGACGATGATGCAATTGTCCTTTTTGTCGCGGACAACCTCCATCTCATACTCTTTCCAGCCAATCAGGGATTCGTCGATCAGCAGCTCTTTGGTCGGAGACAGGTCCAGGCCACGGGCGCAGATTTCTTCGAACTCTTCACGGTTGTAGGCAATGCCACCACCGGTGCCGCCCATGGTGAAGGACGGACGGATAATGCACGGGAAGCCCAGCTTTTCGAGAACTGCGTTGGCCTCCTCCATGCTGTGGGCGATACCGGAGCGCGGGCAGTCAAGGCCGATGGACTTCATGGCCTTGTCGAAGCGCGAACGGTCTTCAGCCTTGTCGATGGTGTCGGCGTTGGCGCCGATCATCTCTACGCCGAATTTTTCCAGGACGCCTTCGCGCTCCAGGTCCAGGGCGCAGTTCAATGCAGTCTGGCCGCCCATGGTCGGCAGCAGTGCGTCCGGACGCTCTTTCTCGATGATCTTGGCAACCGTCTGCCACTTGATCGGCTCGATGTAGGTAGCGTCGGCCATGTCCGGATCGGTCATGATGGTGGCCGGGTTGGAGTTCACCAGGATGACGCGGTAACCCTCTTCGCGCAGGGCTTTACAGGCCTGGGCGCCGGAGTAGTCGAATTCGCAGGCCTGGCCGATAACGATCGGGCCAGCGCCGAGAATCAGGATGCTTTTTATGTCTGTACGTTTTGGCATGGGTTTGTCACTCAAATCCGCAGGTCAGTCGGCAAGCCGTCTTGAACAATCTTCGAAGAGCCTGCAGGGGCCACCAAGGTAGGGGCCGCCCGCAGGCCGCTCAGTCAGCGTCGCTTGGCCATCTCATTGATGAAACGGTCGAACAGCGGTGCTACGTCGTTCGGGCCCGGGCTTGCTTCAGGGTGGCCCTGGAAGCTGAACGCGCTCTTGTCAGTACGCTCGATACCCTGCAGGGAACCGTCGAACAACGACTTGTGAATCGCGCGGACATTGCTCGGCAAGGTCGCTTCATCCACCGCAAAACCGTGGTTCTGGCTGGTGATCATCACAACGCCGGTGTCCAGGTCCTGCACAGGGTGGTTGGCGCCGTGATGACCATGACCCATTTTCAGGGTCTTGGCACCGGAGGCCAGCGCCAGCAGCTGGTGACCGAGGCAGATGCCAAATACCGGAATCTCGGTTTCCAGCACTTCCTTGATGGCCTGGATGGCGTAGTCACAAGGCTCCGGATCACCCGGGCCGTTGGACAGGAACACGCCGTCAGGTTGCAGGGCCAGCACGTCGCTGGCAGGCGTTTGCGCCGGCACCACGGTCACGCGGCACCCACGCTCGACCAGCATACGCAGGATGTTGTACTTGACGCCGTAGTCGTATGCGACCACGTGATACGGCAGGTCAGCCGCTTCGATAGTCTCGTGGCTGTCGGTCTTCAAGTCCCAGACAGTGGAGCGCCACTCGTACTGCTCCTTGGTGCTGACGACTTTCGCCAGGTCCATGCCTTTCAGGCCTGGGAAGCCTTGCGCTGCAGCAATCGCCGCTGCTTCGGAAATATTGTCACCGACCATGATGCAGCCATTCTGCGAGCCCTTTTCACGCAGGATGCGCGTCAGGCGGCGCGTATCGATACCGGCGATCGCCACAACGTTGTTGGCTTTCAGGTAATCGGACAGCGACATCGTGTTACGCCAGTTGCTCGCAACCAGTGGCAGATCACGAATGACCAGACCCGCCGACCAGACACGATCAGACTCAACGTCTTCCGGCGTAGTACCGGTGTTGCCGATGTGCGGATAGGTCAGGGTAACGATCTGTTGGGCGTAGGAAGGATCGGTAAGGATTTCCTGATAGCCGGTCATGGCGGTGTTAAACACCACCTCTCCAACGGTTTGACCGTCGGCTCCAATGGCTTCGCCGCGAAAAATGCTGCCATCAGCAAGGGCGAGTATGGCTGGCTTAGTCAAGAAGACCTCCCGTAAATAAAGCCTGAAAGGGCGATCGCAGGTTGTAAAAAAGCGGAGTGACGTATGGACACGTCACCCCGCTTCTTCACTGAATTATTCTGCGCGCTTTTAGTGGACACACTAAAGCTGTAGCTTACAGAAAAAGGCTTTTTTGGTCCACCGCTAATGAGCCTTAAAGGCAGGAGAATGCGACGGGACGTCGCTTAGCGGGTAAAAACGGGGCCTTAGGGTAATCCCGAGGCCCGGTTTTAGCTACTGCTTAGTGCAGATCCAACACATCGCGCATATCGTACAGACCAGCCTCGCGACCTTCCAACCAGAGCGCAGCACGCACCGCGCCCTTGGCGAATGTCATGCGGCTCGAAGCCTTGTGGGTAATTTCCAGGCGCTCACCCTCGGTAGCAAACAATACCGTGTGGTCGCCCACCACATCACCGCCACGGACGGTCGCAAAACCAATGGTGTCACGCGCACGCGCACCGGTATGCCCTTCGCGACCGTAAACCGCCACCTTGGACAGATCACGCCCCAGCGCATCAGCAATAGCCTCACCCATGCGCAGCGCGGTACCCGACGGCGCATCGATCTTGTGACGGTGATGCGTCTCGATAATCTCGATATCCGCCTCATCCCCCAACACCCGCGCCGCCATGTCCAGCAACTTGAGCGACAGGTTCACGCCGACACTGAAGTTGGCAGCGAAGACGACGGGAATATCCTTGCCCGCCTCCTCCAACAACTGCTTCTGCTGCGCAGTCAAACCCGTGGTACCAATCACCATCGCCTTGCCCGCCTTGCGGCAGAACGCGAGGTTTTTCAGCATCACCTCCGGCAGGGTGAAGTCGATCAGCACATCGAATTCGTCAGCCACCTGCTCCAGGCTGCCTGACAATGAGACACCGATACGCCCCAGCGAAGCCAACTCACCCGCATCCGCACCGATCAACGTGCTACCGGGACGAACAATCGCCGCGGTCAGCCCAGAGGCCGGGGAGCGCTGCTGCACCGCCTCGACCAGCGTCTTGCCCATGCGCCCGGCAGCGCCCATTACGGCTATACGTCGCATACTCACTTCCTTACAGGTCGCCGAAGAAGCGCTTCACGCCTTCGAAAAAGCCAGTGGTTTTCGGCGAATGCGTGTCATCGCCCTCCAGCGAACTGCGGAATTCCTCAAGCAATTCACGCTGACGGCGCCCCAGATTGACCGGAGTCTCCACGGCCACACGACACATCAAGTCGCCAGCACCACCACCGCGCACCGGCGCTACGCCCTTGCCACGAATACGGAACTGCTTGCCGGTCTGCGTACCTTCAGGGATCTTGAGCTTGACCCGACCGTCCAGGGTCGGAATCTCCAATTCGCCACCCAGGGCTGCATCGACAAAACTGATCGGCACTTCACAGAACAGGTGCTTGCCGTCGCGTTGGAAGATCGAGTGCTCGCGCACATTGATCACCACGTACAGGTCGCCCGTCGGACCGCCCTGGGTACCGGCCTCACCCTCACCCGACAGACGAATACGGTCTCCGGTATCCACACCCGCCGGCACTTTTACCGCCAGGGTCTTGTACTCTTCGACGCGACCTTCGCCGTGGCAGGAATCGCACGGATCGGAAATGATCTTGCCCTGCCCATGGCAACGCGGACAGGTCTGCTGCACCGAGAAGAAACCCTGCTGCATACGCACCTGGCCGATACCGCCGCACGTCGGGCAAGTAATCGGCGCGGAGCCTTTCTTGGCACCCGAACCATCACACGGCTTGCAGTTAACCAGCGTCGGCACGCGGATATTAACGCTGGTGCCACGCACGGCTTCTTCCAGATTCAACTCCAGGGTGTAGCGCAAGTCGCTGCCACGCTGGGCACCGCCACGCTGACCACCACGGCCACCGCCGAAGAAGTCACTGAATACATCGCCGAAAATATCGGAGAAGTTCTGACCGCCAAAACCGGCACCGCCGCCACCCATGCTCGGATCGACACCGGCATGTCCATACTGGTCGTAGGCCGCACGCTTGTTGGGATCAGACAAACATTCGTAGGCCTCGTTGGCCTCTTTGAACATATCTTCGGATTCTTTGCTATCCGGATTACGGTCCGGGTGGTGCTTCATTGCCAGGCGACGGTAAGCCTTTTTCAGGTCCGCCTCGCTGGAGCCGCGCTCCACACCCAATACTTCGTAATAGTCACGCTTTGCCATAAGTCTTTGCACTCTTAAGGACGTTCAGCCAGACCCTCCTGAGCCTGGCTAAACTCGTTGAGCCCCAATACAGGCCCGGACCCAACTCACGTCAATTCAACGATCCTGGTCATTACTACTTTTTAGCCAGGGACCCGGCCAAAAACGCGGTATTTATTGCTCGGAAAGCAGGAGCATCCCCGATCACACCGCCAACATCCGAACGCTGTCGCATGCTGTAAAAATTCACATACCCCAGACACGCCAACGCGGGAGCAAGCTCCCGCGCGGCGACATCCTACCAGCCACCGCTTGATAGCGGTCAACCGGGCGACCAACTTACTTCTTGTCTGTAACTTCTTCGAACTCGGCATCGACAACATCGTCTTTAGCTTCAGGCTCTGCCTTTTGAGCAGCACCGTCAGCTGGCTGAGCCTGTTCGGCGTACATTTTTTGAGCCACTGGCGCGGAGACTTTCGACAATTCTTCAACCTTGGCTTCAATGGCAGCCTTGTCGTCGCCTTTGACAGCGGCTTCCAGGGCAACTACAGCAGCTTCGATCGCAGCCTTCTCTTCAGCGGTCACTTTCTCGCCAGCATCAGCGATCATTTTGCGTGTCGAGTGAACCAGTGCGTCGCCCTGGTTGCGGGCACCTGCCAGCTCTTCGAACTTCTTGTCAGCTTCAGCATTGGTTTCAGCATCACGGATCATCTGTTGAATTTCTTCATCAGAAAGACCGGAGTTGGCCTTGATGGTGATCTTCTGCTCTTTGCCGGTAGCCTTGTCTTTCGCACCTACGTGCAGAATGCCGTTGGCGTCGATATCAAAGGTCACTTCGATTTGTGGCACGCCACGTGGTGCTGGTGGAATCTCAGCCAGGTCGAACTTGCCCAGGGACTTGTTCTGAGCAGCCTGCTTACGCTCACCTTGCAGCACGTGAATGGTCACAGCACCCTGGTTATCATCAGCCGTCGAGAACACCTGGGATTTCTTGGTAGGAATCGTGGTGTTTTTCTCGATCAGCGCAGTCATCACGCCACCCATGGTTTCGATACCCAGGGTCAGCGGGCTTACGTCCAGCAGCAACACGTCTTTCACGTCACCGGCCAATACCGCGCCCTGGATGGCAGCACCCATGGCGACCGCTTCGTCCGGGTTCACATCTTTACGTGCTTCTTTGCCGAAGAACTCGGTAACCAACTTCTGAACCAGTGGCATACGGGTCTGACCGCCTACCAGGATCACGTCGTTGATCGCACCAACATCAATACCGGAGTCTTTCAGCGCAATGCGGCATGGCTCGATGGTGCGTTGAACCAGGTCTTCGACCAGCGCTTCCAACTTGGCGCGAGAGATCTTCACGTTCAAGTGCTTAGGACCGGTGGCGTCTGCAGTGATGTACGGCAGGTTAACGTCGGTCGACTGAGCGGAAGACAGCTCGATCTTGGCTTTCTCAGCAGCTTCTTTCAGGCGCTGCATCGCCAGCGGGTCACCCTTGAGGTTCATGCCGCTTTCTTTCTTGAATTCGTCAACGAGGTAGTCGATCAGACGAATGTCAAAGTCCTCACCACCCAGGAAGGTGTCACCGTTGGTGGCCAACACTTCGAACTGGTGCTCGCCGTCTACTTCAGCGATCTCGATCACGGAAACGTCGAACGTACCGCCACCCAGGTCATAAACGATCACGGTGTGATCGCCCTTGGCCTTGTCCATACCGTAAGCCAGAGCAGCTGCGGTCGGTTCGTTGATGATACGTTTTACATCCAGGCCCGCGATGCGGCCGGCGTCTTTGGTCGCCTGGCGCTGGCTGTCGTTGAAATAGGCTGGAACGGTGATCACCGCCTCAGTCACTGTCTCACCCAGGTAATCTTCGGCAGTCTTCTTCATCTTCTTCAAGATTTCAGCCGAGATTTGCGGTGGCGACATTTTCTGGCCATTTACTTCAACCCAGGCGTCACCGTTGTCAGCCTTGGCGATCTTGTAAGGGACCATTTTGATGTCTTTCTGTACGACTTCTTCGTCGAACTTACGACCGATCAGGCGCTTCACCGCGTACAGGGTGTTATGCGGGTTGGTCACAGCCTGGCGCTTGGCCGACTGGCCAACCAGGATTTCACCATCGTTGGCGTAAGCGATGATCGACGGCGTGGTACGCGCGCCTTCGGCGTTTTCGATTACTTTTGCAACGCCGTTTTCCAACACGGAGACGCAGGAGTTGGTGGTCCCCAGGTCAATACCGATAATTTTGCCCATGATTTACTCTCCCGAAACTTGAATTTGGTTGCCGCAGCAGTGGTGGCTAACTGCGGTAGCACTTAAACGCTTGACTTATAAATGGGGGCCTTGCGGCGGATTTCAAGCCTGCTCATCAATAGAAGGTGCAACGGGTGCAGGAGCCTTGCTCACTACCACCATTGCAGGGCGCAACAGGCGACCGTTGAGCTGATAGCCCTTCTGGAACACTTTCAACACACTGTTGGGTTCGAGGTCGTGGCTTTCTTGCATGGCCATGGCCTGGTGAAGCTCAGCGCTGAACGGTTCGCCGCCTTGCGGATCAATGGCTTCCAGCTGATAACGCTTCAGGGTGTCCTGAAACATTTTCAGGGTCAGTTCGATCCCTTCGCGCATCGGGCGGATGTTTTCGTCATCCGGGTTGGACAACTCTAGGCCACGCTCCAGGCTGTCAATAATTGGCAGCAGGTCGCCCGCGAACTTCTCCAGCCCGAACTTGTGAGCTTTTTCTACGTCCTGCTCGGCACGGCGGCGGACGTTCTGCAGATCGGCGGCAACACGCAAAGACTGATCCTGCGCAGCGGCCAACTGCTCTTCGAGCACTTGCACACGAGTTGCCAGTTCATCACCGACAGCCGAATTGGCGTCCGGAGTTTGCGTATCCTGCGTCTGTTCGTCAGCCATAGATTTCTCCTTTCAAAATCATGCGCGAACTCAACTCGCGCTTCTGTTCCGGTATATGGGGCCACAATTTCCAGGTTCAAGGGTGCAGGCTCTACCAAAAGTCTTTCGCCTGCCCCAGATCAACTTCGCCCCGATCATTCTCCTTTGCACTAAAAAAGCCGGGCGACCGAGCAAATTGAGCTAAGCATCAGGATTGTCAGCCCAGAACAAAACACTGTATAAATAACCAGACCTAAAGCCTGGGAGCGGCCGTCATGCTCGTGCACCTGTCTGTACACAACTACGCCATCGTTGAACATCTGGATCTCGAACTGGATCGCGGGATGAGCGTAATCACAGGCGAAACCGGCGCCGGCAAGTCGATCATGCTCGACGCCCTGGGCCTGACCCTGGGCGACCGCGCCGACAGTGGCGTGGTGCGCCCCGGCGCGGATAAGGCCGACATTCTGGCCACCTTCGACCTCGCGGACATCCCCGAAGCCGAAGCCTGGCTGGTCGAGCGCGACCTTAATAACGACGGTCCGTGCATCCTGCGCCGAGTCATCACCGCCGAGGGCCGCTCGCGCGGCTATATCAATGGAACCCCCTGCCCCCTTGGCGACCTGAAGGCCCTGGGTGAACTGCTGATCGACATCCATAGCCAGCATGAACACCAATCCCTGCTCAAAACCGACACCCACCGCCGCCTGCTTGACGAGTACGCTGGCGCCACCGACCTTGCCCGACAGGTACAACTGGCCGCCCAGCGCTGGCGCCAGACCCGACAGGAGCTGGAGCGACTGTCCAATTCCGGTGACGAGCAACGCGCTCGCCATCAATTGCTCAGCTATCAGCTTGAAGAGCTGGAAAGCCTGGGTCTTGGCGAAACCGAGCTGGAACAACTGGAACAGGAACACAAGAACCTCACCAACGCCGAAACCCTGCTGTCTATCTGCCGCCAGGTAGTGGAGCAATGCAGCGAGAGCGATTCCGGCAATGTGCTCAATGCGCTCACGGCCAGCCTCAACCGACTGTCCAGTGTTAACAGCGCCTCAAGCTCACTGAATGAAGCCACCACCCTGCTGACCAGTGCGCAAATCCAGGTAGAAGAAGCCGTCGGCGAACTCAATCGCTTTCTTGACCATTTCGACGCCGACCCGGCGCGGCTGCAGGAAATAGAAGAGCGCCTGGACACCATCTATACGCTGGCGCGCAAACATCGAATCCAGCCCACCGAAGTGGCAACCATGCAGCAGAAGCTGCTGGATGAAATCGAGACCCTGAACGCGAATGACGAATCCATTGAGCGACTGGGCCAAGAGCTCGGCTCTTTTGCCCGCCACTATCAGGAGAAGGCCCGCGAGCTGAGCGATCTGCGCCAACAGGCCGCCACCAGCCTGGCTGGCGCCGTCGAGCAGGAAATTCAGCGCCTGGGCATGCCGGGCGGGCGCTTTACCATCGAGTTGCGCACCAACGCCAGCAATGAACTGCAGCCCTACGGCCTGGAGCAGGTAGAACTACTGGTCAGCGCCAACCCCGGGCAACCGCTCAAGGCACTGGCAAAGGTGGCGTCTGGTGGTGAGCTGTCGCGAATCAGCCTGGCGATCCAAGTGATTACCGCGCAAACCTCACGGGTACCGACACTGGTGTTCGATGAAGTAGACGTAGGTATCGGTGGCCCCACGGCGGAAATTGTGGGTCAGTTACTGCGCCGCCTGGGGGATCGCGGCCAGGTGCTGACCGTTACTCACTTGCCACAAGTGGCGGCTCAAGGACATCAGCACTTGTTTGTGCACAAGGTGAGAGACAGCGAAGCGACACACACAGCGGTATCCAAGCTGAACAAGTCGGAGCGCGTGGAAGAAGTGGCGCGGATGCTCGGAGGGATCGACCTGACCAAAGAATCTTTGGCACACGCGAAGAAAATGGTCGTAGCCGCCAAGGCCTGAGCCGAGCTTTTCCTTCTTATAGAAAGCACGAAGGCGACCCCAGGGTCGCCTTCGATCGTTTCGCAGAGCAATTCTGCGTCGCTTTTTACTTTTTCTTACGGATGTACAACACAAGATTGTGGTCGACCAAATCGAAACCATGCTCCTCAGCAATTTCGTGCTGGAGCTTTTCGATTGCCGGGCTGGTGAACTCGATAACCTCATTGGTATCCAGGTCAACCATGTGGTCGTGATGACCACCGTCAGCCAATTCGAACACTGCATGACCGCCGTCGAAATTATGACGAACCACCAGCCCTGCGGCTTCAAACTGGGTCAGTACACGGTAAACCGTGGCCAGGCCGACGTCCTCGTTAGACTCCATCAGCGCCTTGTAAACATCCTCGGCACTCATGTGGCGCTGCTCAGCAGAATCGAGCATTTGTAGAATCTTGACTCGTGGCAGAGTCACTTTAAGACCGGCTTTGCGTAGTTCGCTATTTTCAACCATGGTTAGCTTTCTCGCGGATGCTGCTTCGCAGCTTCTCTTAATACGGGTATGATCGGCGTTTACGTTGTCCCAGCCAAGATAGTGGAAGTCGCCCACCGATGCAAAACACCAAGCTCTTGCTAACCAGTTTCACCTTTGTGGGACTGCTCGCACTCGCCGGTTGTTCATTCCCCGGGGTTTACAAAATCGACATCCAGCAGGGCAATGTCGTCACGCAGGACATGATAGACCAGTTACGCCCGGGAATGACCCGACGGCAAGTACGGTTTATTATGGGCAACCCCCTGCTGACCGACACTTTCCACGCCGATCGCTGGGATTATCTCTATAGCCTGCAGCCTGGTGGCGGTGAACGCCAACAGGAGCGTGTCAGCGTCATTTTCAATGGCAATGACCAGCTTGTCAGCCTGTCGGGTGACTTCATGCCAGGCGTAAGCCGTGATCAAGCGCTGCTCGGCAACGATAACGGCACCAACGTGACTGCACCTGTGCAGGAAAGCGAGAAGCCGAAGTCCGAAATACCAGCCAAGCCAGGCTCCTTGCTCGACAAGATCCAGAAAGACGTCGACGGGGTCGAAACGGTCCCTGTCCCGACGCCTCAGCCTCTGGACACCAGCCCGCAGTAACATTGCGGCGCATATAAAAAGCCCGGCATGCCGGGCTTTTTGTTGCCTGTCATTCAACCAGCTTATGGATGCTGCCGCTTCGCCAACGCCGCCCTGGCGGCACGCAGCCTGCGCACTTCTTTAGGGTCCACAAGCAAGGGCCGATAGATTTCAATGCGATCGCCCGATTGCACGGGACGCACCTCAGCATCCGTGACGACCTTACCGAATACCCCCAAGGGGCAAGCAGCCAGATCCAGTTCAGGAAACTGCATAGCCATCCCTGACAACTGCACTGCTGCACGCAGACTGGTTCCCGAAGCCACCGTCAGCGCCAGCAGAACCTGGCGATCCTCGGCGGCATAAACCACCTCGATCTCAACCATGCAATTGCTTGGCTCGCTGGCAGAATGCATCCACCAGGGTATTGGCCGCCTGATTGAACAACGGCCCCAATGTGGCCCGCACAATCGGCCCAGCGTAATCAAACGACAAATCCAGGCTGATCTTGCAGGCCTTGTCGGTAAGCGCCTTGAAAACCCATACACCATGCAGCTGGGTAAACGGCCCTTCCTGCAAATTCATTTCAATGGACTTGCCCGGCACCAGCGCATTCCGCGTAACAAAGTGCTGACTGAGCCCGCCTTTCGCCACCCCAACACTGGCAACCATATGTTCATCACTGCTTTCCAGCACCTCGGCAGTTGAGCACCAAGGCAGGAATTCCGGGTAACGCGCCACGTCGTTGACCAGGTCATAGAGCGCCTGCGCCGGATAGGGCAACAGGGCCGAACGTTGAATATGCGTCGTCATGTGTGCGTGATTTCCACAGCTGAGCGGCAAACATCGCGAAACAACAGTCCGATCCGCGAAAGAAAAAAACCAAAGAACTGCCGGTATTGTCCGGGATTCGACCAACACGCTCAAGCACGCAGGTTGACCGTAGCCGACACGCTCGCAACTCCCTATAATGCCGCCCCTATGGCTAAACAAAAGAAACACCCCACAGGGACCATCGCGCAAAATAAAAAAGCGCGACACGATTACTTCATCGAACATCGGTTCGAGGCTGGTCTGGTCCTGGCCGGCTGGGAAGTAAAGAGTCTGCGTGCCAGCAAGTTGCAACTGGTCGACAGCTACGTATTGCTCAAGGATGGCGAGGCATGGCTGCTTGGCAGTCATATCACCCCGCTGACAACCGCGAGCACCCACGTGATTGCCGACCCGGTGCGCACGCGCAAACTATTGCTCAATGCCCGCGAACTGGAAAAGCTCGCCGCAGCCGTACAGCAGAAAGGCTATGCCTGTGTCTGCCTGTCCTGGTATTGGAGCAAGCACCTGGTCAAGTGCGAGATCGCACTGGGCAAGGGCAAGAAGGAATACGATAAGCGTGATACTGAGCGCGAACGCGATTCCAACCGCGAACTGCATCGCGCGGTGCGCAACAAAGGCAAGGAAGAATAATCCTTGTAACGATGTAGCCTCGGGACTTCCCCCGGCTACATCCCCTTGCGCCGCTCCGCCCGCGCCACGCGCTGAACCTCCTGACGTACTTCCTCCAACACTTCCTGCACGTACTCCAGGTGACGTGTCGAGACTTCTCGCGCGTGTTCTGCCCGGCCCTCGATAATCGCCATGTACAGCTCCCGGTGCTGACTGATCAGCATGTCGCGCGTCTCCGTACGTTGCTGATACATGCCGCCAATATTGGTCACCACGTTACGCTTGAGCAGGTCGAACAAGCCGCGAATGGTGTGCAGCAACACCGCGTTATGGCTGGCCTCCGCAATGGCCAGGTGAAACTGTGCATCCGCAGCCCCCTCCTCGACCCGGCTCACGTCATCAACGCGGGCATAGCAATCCTGCAACGTCTCGAATGCAGCGGTCAGCCGCTCACGGTCGACCTCAGTCGCTCGCAATGCTGCGTAATAAGCACAGGACGCTTCAAGGGTCTGGCGAAACTCCAGCAGGTCACGCTGGGCCTCAGGATTGTTTTCCAGCAGATGCAGCAGCGGATCGCTGAACGTCGAGCCCAGTGACTCGGCAACATAATTGCCCCCTCCCTGACGGCTCACCAACAAGCCCTTGGCCGCCAGCTTCTGAATCGCCTCCCGCAACGACGGACGCGACACACCAAACTGTTCAGCCAAAGCGCGCTCGGCCGGCAAGCGTTCACCCGACTTCAACGTGCCCTCAAGGATCATCCCCTCAAGCTGCTCGACAATATCGTCAGACAAACGGCGCTGACGCACCTGATCAAACCCCATAACTCACTCCCCACCATCCCGACCACTCGCCGGGGCCTCTATTCTGGCCTATCGCCGCCCTTCCAGCACCTATCAGAACCGCTTCGATTCACCCGATCAAACCACCTCGCCTGCCGGGCTACGACCAAAGTTTCGCGAGCGGCAAATTGACACATCCCGCGAAGACTTTTAACCTAGCCTCCAGCGATTGTAAATTGGTATTACCAATTATCCAAGTCGACTATGAAGTGCCTGACCAACAACAATTAGGGGCCACCCCATATGCAAACCTGGCAACAGCTCTACAGCCCGCTCGGCAGCCTCGGCCTGTCCGCACTGGCCGCCGTTATTCCGATCGTGTTTTTCTTCCTGGCTCTGGCCGTGTTTCGCCTCAAAGGCCACGTGGCCGGCAGCATCACGCTGGCGTTGTCGATACTGGTAGCGATCTTTGCCTTCCACATGCCAGTGGACATGGCGCTGGCCGCCGCTGGCTACGGTTTTGCCTATGGCCTGTGGCCTATTGCCTGGATCATTGTCGCGGCGGTGTTTCTCTACAAACTCACCGTCAAGAGCGGCCAGTTCGAGATCATCCGCAGCTCTGTCCTGTCGATCACCGATGACCAGCGCCTGCAGGTGCTGTTGATCGGCTTCTGCTTCGGCGCATTCCTGGAAGGTGCTGCCGGTTTCGGCGCCCCCGTGGCGATTACCGCCGCACTGCTGGTAGGCCTGGGCTTCAATCCGCTGTACGCGGCCGGCCTGTGCCTGATTGCCAACACCGCACCCGTCGCCTTTGGCGCCTTGGGAATTCCGATCATCGTTGCCGGGCAAGTGACCGGAATCGATGCATTCAAGATCGGCGCCATGACTGGCCGCCAACTGCCGCTGCTGTCGCTGTTCGTGCCGTTCTGGCTGGTCTTCATGATGGACGGCCTGCGCGGCGTTCGCGAAACCTGGCCGGCTGCGCTGGTCGCGGGCCTGAGCTTTGCCATCACCCAATACTTCACGTCCAACTTCATCGGCCCGGAACTGCCGGATATCACCTCGGCCCTGGCCAGCCTGATCTCTCTGACCCTGTTCCTGAAAGTATGGCAACCCAAACGCACTGCGGGCGCGCAGATTGCCGGTGCCACTTCCGACACAGCGATTACCGCCAGCGCCGGCGGCTTCGGCCTGCCGCGCAGCACCGTCGCCTCACCTTACAGCCTGGGGCAGATCTTCAAGGCGTGGTCACCGTTCCTGATCCTCACCGTGCTGGTCACCATCTGGACCCTCAAACCGTTCAAGGCGATGTTCGCCGCAGGCGGCTCGATGTACAGCTGGGTATTCAACTTCGCGATCCCGCACCTGGATCAAATGGTGATCAAGGTTGCACCCATCGTGACCAACCCGACTGCGATCCCAGCGATATTCAAGCTGGACCCGATTTCAGCGACCGGTACCGCTATTTTCTTCTCGGCACTGATCTCGATGCTAGTCCTGAAGATCAATATCAAGATTGGTCTTACCACTTTAAAAGAGACCTTCTACGAGTTGCGGTGGCCGATCCTGTCTATCGGCATGGTGCTGGCATTCGCCTTTGTCACCAATTACTCCGGCATGTCTTCGACCATGGCGCTGGTATTGGCTGGCACTGGTGCAGCCTTCCCGTTCTTCTCGCCGTTCCTAGGCTGGCTGGGGGTTTTCCTGACAGGCTCCGACACATCGTCCAACGCCCTGTTCAGCTCGTTGCAAGCCACCACGGCGCACCAGATCGGCGTCAACGACACGCTTCTGGTCGCTGCAAACACCAGCGGCGGCGTGACCGGCAAAATGATTTCGCCGCAATCGATCGCCGTGGCTTGCGCCGCTACCGGACTGGTGGGTAAAGAATCCGACCTGTTCCGCTTCACCCTCAAGCACAGCCTGTTCTTCGCCACGATCGTCGGGCTGATCACCCTGGCCCAGGCTTACTGGTTTACCGGCATGCTGGTGCACTAAAGCCGTAGCAATAGGGTCATAACCGACGCCAGGCTATAACTTCGGCGTCGGCTTTGCGCAATCGTGTCAATACGGCGCCCGGGGGGTGCTGATCCTGGAGGACCAATGAGTCTGCCTGCCGCTTTCCTTGCTGACGTCGCACAGCTGATCCCACAAGATCGACGTTTCGACGATCCACTTTCCACCCTCGCATTCGGCACCGACGCCAGCTTTTACCGATTGGTCCCACAACTGGTGATCCGCGTCGAATCGGAAGACGAAGTGGTGGCGCTGCTGCAACTGGCCCAGCGTGAACGTGTGCCGGTAACCTTCCGCGCAGCCGGCACCAGCCTGTCCGGACAAGCGATAAGCGACTCGGTACTGATCGTACTGGGGGACAATTGGAACGGCCGTGAGATTCGCGGGCAAGGCACTCAGATCCGCCTGCAACCCGGCGTGATCGGCGCACAGGCCAACGCCTGGCTGGCGCCATTCGGGCGCAAGATCGGCCCAGACCCGGCGTCGATCAATGCCTGCAAGATCGGCGGAATCGTCGCCAACAACGCCAGTGGCATGTGCTGCGGTACGGCGCAGAACACCTACCACACCCTGGCCGGAATTCGTCTGGTCCTGGCCGATGGCAGCCGCCTCGATACAGAAGACGCAAGCAGCGTTACGGCGTTTCGTGAACAGCACGGCGCACTGCTCGAGCGCCTGGCCACACTCGGCCGTGAAACGCGGGCAAACGCTGAATTGGCAGCAAAAATCCGCCACAAATACCGTCTGAAAAATACCACCGGCCTGTCACTCAACGCCCTGGTGGATTTTGATGAACCACTGGATATCCTCAGCCATTTATTGGTGGGCTCCGAGGGAACCCTAGGGTTTATCAGCGCAGTCACCTACGACACCGTGATCGACCACCCGAACAAGGCGTCGGCGTTGATCGTATTTCCGGATGTGGAGACCTGCTGCAACGCAGTCACCATCCTGAAAACCCAACCGGTGTCGGCTGTCGAGTTGCTGGACCGACGCAGCATGCGCTCGGTGCAGAACAAACCGGGCATGCCCGCATTCGTACAGCACTTGTCAGAAAGTGCCTGCGCCCTGCTGATTGAATCCCGCGCCGCATCGCCCTCATTGCTGCATGAACAATTGGCGCTGATCATGGCGTCGCTGGCCGGTTTCCCGGTGGAGAAACAGGTCGACTTCACCGAAGACCCTGTGGAAAACGCCCGCCTGTGGGCCATCCGCAAGGACACCTTCCCCGCCGTAGGTGCTGTACGCAAAACCGGCACCACGGTGATCATCGAAGACGTCACCTTCCCGGTCGAGCAACTGGCCATTGGCGTGAACCGCTTGATCGAACTGTTCGACAAACATCACTACGACGAAGCCATCCTTTTCGGACATGCCCTGGAAGGCAATCTGCACTTTGTGTTCACCCAAGGCTTCAACAGCGCGGAAGAAGTCACACGCTATCAAGCGTTCATGGATGACGTCGCGAAATTGGTGGCCGTGGAGTTCGGCGGCTCGCTGAAAGCCGAACACGGCACCGGCCGCAATATGGCACCGTTCGTGGAGCTGGAATGGGGCAGCGACGCCTATCAATTGATGTGGCAACTCAAACGCCTGCTCGATCCCAACGGCATTCTCAACCCGGACGTGGTGCTCAGCGAAGATCCGCAGATTCACCTCAAGCACCTCAAGCCGCTGCCTGCGGCCGACGAGCTTGTGGATAAGTGCATTGAGTGCGGTTTCTGTGAACCGGTATGCCCATCGAAGGGCCTGACGTTGAGCCCGCGCCAGCGCATCGTGATCTGGCGAGATATACAGGCGAAAAAACGCGCCGGCGTCGACACCACCGAATTGGAAGCGGCCTACCACTACCAGGGCATCGACACGTGCGCCGCCACCGGCCTATGCGCCCAACGCTGTCCGGTAGGAATCAATACCGGCGACCTGGTGAAAAAACTGCGAAGCCGTGACGCCGACCGTACGAAAACCGCCGAATGGCTGGCCACCCATTTCGCCACGGCACTGCAAGGTGCACGCTTTACCCTGCATGTAGCCAATGGTGCACGCATGCTGCTGGGAGCGCCTCGCCTGGCGAAGCTGTCGGCCACCATGACCAAGTTGTCCAAGGGACAGATTCCGCAGTGGACCAACGCCATGCCACAACCGGAAAAAGCCATTCGTTTCAGCCCGGCGGTGACGGATGAGCGGCCACGGGTGGTCTACCTGGCGGCCTGCGTCTCACGCGCCATGGGCCCGGCGGCCGGTGATAAAGAGCAGATGTCTTTGTACGAAAAAACCCAGGGCCTGCTGGAAAAAGCCGGTTACCAGGTCGTGTTTCCCGACAACCAGGACAACCTGTGCTGCGGCCAGCCTTTCGCTTCCAAAGGCTACGCCGAACAGGCAGAACACAAACGCCAGGAACTGATCGGCGCCCTGCTCCATGCCAGCCGCGGCGGCCTGGACCCGATCTATTGCGACACCAGCCCCTGCACCCTGCGCCTGGTGCAAGACCTCGGCGAAACGCGCCTGGACCTTTACGACCCCGTACGTTTCATCCGCACGCACCTGATGGACCGTCTCGATTTCACCCCCCAGGAAGCGCCGATCGCCGTACACGTCACCTGCAGCACCCAACACCTGGGAGAAAGCCAGGCCCTGATCGACCTCGCCCGCCGCTGTGCCAAAACCGTGGTGATCCCGGAAGGCATTCACTGCTGCGGGTTTGCCGGCGACAAAGGTTTCACCACGCCGGAACTCAACGCCCACTCGCTGCGCTCCCTCAAGGATGCAGTGCAGTATTGCAGTGAAGGCATCTCCACCAGCCGCACCTGCGAGATCGGCCTGAGCCAGCATGGCGGCATCGACTATCACGGATTGGTGTACCTCGTGGATCGCGTGACCCAGGCCCGCGCCCATTAATCCCGCAAAAAAACAGAACCCCTGCGCGCTGGCGTAGTCATCTGCATAGGCCTCGACGCACGAGGCCCATCAGTGATGTCGCTGGCAGCCCATGAACGCCAGCAGCGTCGAGCCTTTTTTGCGCAAGGAGATACCCTATGAAGCGTTCCGCTCTTGCTGGCTTGTTCATTACCGCTGCGATGTTGGCCTCCCCTGCTTTCGCTGCTGGCGAGCCCGACCTGTGCAAGATCAACCTGGACAAAATCAACAACGGTAAAGCGCTGCTCGCCACCGACACCAGTGGCAAAAGCGGCGAAATCGACACAGCCGTCTCCCAGGCCAAGGCTGCCCACGCCGCCGGTGACGACAAGAAGTGCATCGAAATCACCTCCAAGGCCCTGCAAGACCTGCAGAACCTGGACAAAGGCGGTCAATAAGCGCAGGGCCAACCTTCGGGTTGGCCTTCCGTGACCGTTTGGCGTACACTGCACAGGCTTGTCACTCACTATGAAACAACGAGTTACAAGCACGGGGCCGTTTAGGATTCGACGCCGGTCGCGAAACTTTAGGTGCATGCCGAGTTGGTAACAGAACTCGTAAATCCACTGTTGCAACTACTTATAGTTGCCAATGACGAAAACTACGGCCAGGAATTCGCTATCGCTGCGTAAGCAGCCTTAGACCTGAGCTTCTGGTACCTTCGGGTCCAGCAATCACCAGGGGATGTCTGTAAACCCAAAGTGATTGTCATATAGAACAGAATCGCCGTGCAGTACGTTGTGGACGAAGCGGCTAAAACTTACACAACTCGCCCAAAGCACCCTGCCCTTCGGGTCGCTGAGGGTTAACTTAATAGAAACGGCTACGCATGTAGTACCGACAGCGGAGTACTGGCGGACGGGGGTTCAAATCCCCCCGGCTCCACCACTTCATCATCTAAAGACGTCCACGGACGTCTTTTTTTGTGTCTAAAATCCAGCAAATACAGGGTCTTGGCGGCCATTACGGTCTTTGTAGCATCTTGGAGTTCCAGAAGTTTTGGTATTCCAAACGGTATTCCAGCCCTTCCGGTGCTAATCTTTGGAATACCAAATCAGTGTCTGAGGGAAATCTCATGACTGCTCAAACTCTCCGCCTCTCCGATCGACAGCTCAAGGGAGTCAAACCCGCGCCCAAGGATTACGTCCTCACCGACGGGGACGGTTTGCAACTCCGTGTACGCAGCAACGGCTCTCTGCTGTGGAATTTCAATTACCGTGAACCGGTGACTAAGAACCGAATTAACATGGGCTTGGGTACCTACCCAGAGCTTTCGTTGGCGAACGCCCGAAAGATGGCAGTGCAAGCACGCGAGCTGCTCGCCCAAGGCATCGATCCGAAAGTGCAGCGCGATACGCTAAATGAGGCCAAGCGCGCAGAAACGGAACACACTTTCGAGAACGTAGCCACTGCCTGGTTCGAGCTTAAGAAAGACTCGGTCACGCCGGCCTACGCCGAGGATATTTGGCGGTCGCTCACGCTGCATGTGTTCCCCGATTTGAAGACGACGCCACTCGCGAAAATCACCGCGCCGATGGTGATCGAGCTGCTTCGTCCAATCGAAGCGAAAGGCAGCCTGGAGACAGTTAAGCGCCTTAGTCAGCGCCTTAACGAGATCATGACCTACGGCGTGAACTCCGGTCTGATCTTCGCCAACCCGCTGAGTGGCATCCGGGCGGTATTCAAGAAACCCAAGAAAGAAAACATGGCCGCGCTCCCGCCCGAAGAGCTACCCGAGCTCATGCTGGAACTCGCAAACGCCAGTATCAAACGCACTACCCGCTGCCTTATCGAATGGCAGTTGCATACCATGACTCGCCCTGCTGAAGCGGCGACTACTCGCTGGGCAGACCTCGATTTCGAAAGGCGTGTCTGGACCATTCCTCCGGAGCGGATGAAAAAGCGACGCCCACACAGCATCCCGCTAAGCGATCAAGCCATGGCATTGCTGGAAATACTCAAATCCCATAGCGGTCATCGAGAGTATGTTTTCCCGGCAGACCGAAACCCACGTACTCACGCCAATAGCCAGACAGCCAACATGGCGTTGAAGCGCATGGGCTTTCAGGACCGCTTGGTCAGCCACGGCATGCGCTCAATGGCCAGCACAATCCTGAACGAGCATGGGTGGGATTCGGAACTAATCGAAGTCGCGTTGGCGCATGTCGATAAAGACGAGGTTCGAAGCGCCTACAACCGGGCGGATTATATCGAACGCCGGCGTCCGATGATGGCTTGGTGGAGTGAGCATATCCAGAAGGCGGCCACCGGCAGCCTGTCGGCAGCCGCGATCAAAAACACCAGAGACCTCAACGTCGTACCGATACTCGGAGTATCCTGAGGCCGGTAGCACCAGCGAAAAACCGTGTAAACGCGTAGTACAGCATGGCGACGGACTTTACGACTACCCCCAAATCTCTGGTACGCCTGCGCTCCTTAGTCAAAGCCCCTGAGTATGGGAAGGCTCCGCATTCCCATACTCAGGGGCTCACGCTTAAAGGTCTATCAGGCAACCACGATTTTTGCCTTTCTACGGCGGATCAACCCTGCTGTTAACTCGTAGTAGTAGATGGTAGCTGGCGCTGAGCATCGCAAATAGTGCTCCAGAAACCATCTCACGTGCTTTTCTCTCCAGGACCAGGGAGTCGCGCAACCCCAGCGCTCACGAATCACCTTGTGCATCCTTTCTGCTTGCCTGATGTGCCGCTGCCGCGTGGCATGCGCACCTTTGAGCAAGGGGCGCAGAAACAATGCCATGTCGAACTCGGACTTCATCGCCGACCTCCGATGTAGGCGCTGACCACATCGATGCGGTTATGTCCCAACTCGTGGCTGATCTGCTTACGGGCTCGCTGATCGAGTGCTCGATCCTCTTGATGAACACGACCACCATTAACGGGTGCAGGAAAGCCAGTCAGTTGCTCATAGCGATCACAGGCGTAAGCCGCTCGCAGCTCATGAAAGCCTTTCAATCCATGCTCATGCATGATGTCCCGCGCCGGTCGTACGATTGTCTGTAAGAAATCTTTGTAGCTTTCATCAGGTGTTAACAGATTCCGACTGCCCTTGGGTGAGGCCTCGCTGGCCCTGTCGAGGGCGCCACGAACTTGATCCGTGGCCGCAATCCAACGCGGTGCCGATGCGCCTGATCGACCGCCTTTGGTGCCGTCCTGGATATTGATCTTGCCCAGTTGCCGAGCCTCACGTTGCAGCCGGGGCAAGTCCGCCAAGATCGCTTCACGCAGGCGCATGCCGGTCTCCCGAGCGAGGAGCAAGATGGCACTCACCCTCAGTTGCTGTCGCTCTGACAGCGCTTGCGCAATCAGCCTGACCTGCACACGGTCTTGGCCTTGTGGTGCCTGACTACGCACGCTTGAGCGCTGCATACCCAGCGCCTTGCTCGGACTCGGGATTTTGATGTATTGATCACCGCGCAGCGCAGCCATCGTTCGGTTCACGCTAGACAGTCGGTTCTGTGCGGTGGCGATGCCGACGTTGCCCTGATCAACCTGCTGCCTAATATAGGCGGCGTACCGCATGAGGATCTCGCGGTCGATCTGTCGCGCATCATTGAGCCTGGGCCCTTCCTCGGATCGACACCAACGCACGAAGGCCTGCCAGCGATCACTATGGGCTTTGACGGTAGCAAAATGGCCGTCGCCAAACAGGTCTTTCAGTGCTTGCGGTCCGGCATAGCTGAGCTGGCGACCGAAGCCGAAATTGCGCCCCGCTCGCTTACCGAGGCGAGCCATTTTTCTGTTCCTGATCGACTGCAGCAAGCTCATGTAGAAGGGCGTGCCAGTGTGCACTCACAATAGCGAACTGGGCCCAATCAGTTGGACGGAAACACAGCGTGTTGTCGGTGACGTAAAGATGCGCACCCTCCTCTTTCAGCCATTGAATAATGGCTGTCGTAGAGGCGATAGCTTTATGGGTGGTGGCGACACCGGCGACAGCGGCGACAACCCTTGTCCTGCTTGGCTTTGAACGTGGCGACAAAGTGGCGACAGTAGCGGCGACAAATCGCGCTTTCGGCTCCTTTTGGCGCTGAGCCAGATGGTTGCGTAGCGCTTCATCAATATTGAACATGGCGCACCTCGAAGGTGTGGCCGTCAGTGATGAGCCACTGATGATCAATCAATTCGACCAACAGCTTGGCGGTATGACGACTGCTCTTACGGGCAAAGCGGGGACCGTTGCGATTCAATTCACGAACACTGAAACGCTTCCAATCTTTGACCTGTAGCCATCGCAGCAACCGGTCAGCCTCCTCTTTTACTCGACACACTGGCTCCTGCTCAGTCAGGCGCTGGATCTCGGTGAGGTAGTAGCCAACTAAGGCAGAGGCCCGTTGGATATGGTCGACCTCCACGACGCTGCTCTCCTCCACAACTGCAAGAATGCCCGCGATGCGCAGAAGGTTATCGGCAGCCTTTGATCCGCTGGGCCGCACGCTGGCCAGCTCGCCAAACTCCCCCAACTGAGCTTCGATAGCATCATGCAAATCAATCCAGCGACGACGCGCCAGCGGACTGAGGCTCAGCTTCGACAGCTGCAAGGCTCCATCATCGGAAAGTGACCAGGGCTGATGAAACAAGGCCGAAAGGCGCTGATGATAGCGCTTGAGGGCGGCGTCTCTGGACAAGTCGACAGCCTGGTAGCTACGTTGCCCGGCTAGACTGGTGGGCCAGGTCATCAAACAGCGACCGAGAATGCCTTGCCCCTGCAGCAACGGGTCACTGAGTAAATGCATGGCTAGATACGGTTGCAGCATCAGGTGCAGGCTTAAGCGTCGATCGTAAGCTCGCAAGCTTTCACCCACCATGGACCGCGCGCGATCTATCGGGCTGCCGTCCCAGAGTGACGACAAGGTCGTAACCGCTTTCAAACGGTTATCTCGACTCATGGTGGTGCTGCCGAGGAATTGTCCCCCTTCATCGCAGAACAACCCCATGCTCGGCAGGTCATAGCAGAGCCCTTTGATCAGCGCTTCAATAGTTGGGTCCGTGGTAATCAGCCTCGGTGCAGAGGGCTCCGCTTCGAGCGGTACGCCGTTCGCGGAGTCGGAATCGGCAGGGTTGATACGCTGCATCTGGCGCTGTGCGGCGCGGTACCGGGCAAGCTGTTCGCGGTAGCGCTGCCACTGCTCACGCTCCCATTGGCGTGCTGGCAGCAATGCAGATCGGTCTGCTGCCGTTTTACGATCCCCTGACGCGGCCACCGTAATCAGGTACAGCGACAGAGGGTAATTTCTCCCGTCGAGCTGTAAACCCGCATGGCCTTGTGTGGCCAGTGCCGAGGCAGCCAACACCGATTGCGCAGCCAGCGCCTGGGGCACGCCGATGACCTCGGCCATGCGCTCCACCGCAGGCCCAAGAACCCCACCCAGTGCCTGCACCGGATAAGGCTGAGCTAGGGGATTCGACTCAATCAACGGTCGAGGTGGTGGTGGTAGTTCAAGCTTCGGATCTAACTGCTGCATGGTCCTCTCCTCGTTCATTGCTGGTTGTCCTCACGTAGTCCCGCCACGGTTGTTGAGTGTTATCAGGGATCAAGGCCCCTGCGGCCTGTGAGGTGCTCACTGACGCGGAACGAACGGCTCCTTACAACCGGGAGCGAGGGCATAACCCCATGAATCTGGCCTCCTTAGTCGCATCCGAAGATGCGGGCGGGTAGAGGCTGTGCCGACTGACGAGTTCGGCACCTGGAGATCCGGAGTAGGAGAAGGCAACGACATGGACACCTGGGGCATGCCTGACTGTCAGTCAGATGCAGCCTTTCCATTGGCTGCGGCACCGGTGCCTGTGTCGTTGCAGATGGCGACGAGTCGGATTTGTCAGGTCGATTGTCACGAGGAGAGTTGCGGCAATGCCCTGCACGACGTGGCTTGCAGCAGTGGTACGAGCGCCCGTCTCTTTCCAGGAGAAAGAGACGGGCGCGATCTGGCGCAGCGAAGTGTGCCAAGAGGTGAGGTTGCTGCAATGCAGCGAGGTAGGTCCATCGTCTGCCGCAGTAGGCAGATTAGTCGAGTAGGCATCCATCACTCTTGGGGAGTGACCGCGCGAGCCGCCGGACGCTAATCGCACTTGGGGAAAAACCACCACGCAAGTGGCGTAGCCTTAAAGGTTCTGGCTACCTGGGCTGGTGCTGTCAACGACAGCGATCCGTGCGCCAATTGTTATACCCACTCGAAAAGGCGGTCAAGCGGCACCCCAATGTGCTGAGAAAGTGGCGACTGTCGCCACTTCTGTCGCCATGCTCCAGACCACGTTCTACGTGGGTTGTCGCCGGCGTCGCCGCTGTCGCCACACCTACATCCATGCCCAAAGAAAAGATTCGGACACACACTGAATAAAGTTGCGCTCGATAGAAATCGCGGGGAATTACTGATGGTGAAAGCAGGCGTGGTGTGAATTAAATTTGAGCATGGAGGGTGAAAGGCGGCGGCTTCGAGAAAAAGCGAGTGAACCCTCCGATCAGCGCGATCAAAGATCACTTGATCGGAGGGTCTGGCGGGAAAAGCAAATCTCAAACGTCAATTACAGACTCAGGCATCAAAGCGGGTTGATTGGGAAGTGACGGCCTCGCGTCGCATGATCAGCGTCTGCTGCAAGCGCAGCAAAAAACCGGCTTCAAATGCCTCTTGTGGATCACCTGGACGATGACGTTTTCGGTTCTGAGACAGCGCCCACCATAACGGTAATGATGAGCCCTCAAGCCAAATCTCTGCGCAACGAACTCCCTCCTTGATTGCCGGAGCGAACTCATCGCCCCACGGGGTTTGGATCGCGGGAGCCCCTTCAACTGACGGGACAGAGACATATTCATGGATCTGTTGATGGACACTTTGAGCTGGGATGCCAGTCAGATTCCGAAACGCCCTGTCGTACAACACCGCGGCGTCATCCAGCAACTCTACTGCCAGCTCAACGTCTTGCGGAAAATGAAGCAGAACACTCTGGGCTCCGTTAAGCCGGAGAGTGGCAGCCTGCCGTAGTTTTATCGCTGCATCTTCAGGGGTAAGCGATGAAGTATCGATGCTGTTGGGTTTGGGAAGACCGATGAGAAGCGAAAGATCAAACATCGCGGAATCCTCCGAGATAGTTTGCAGCTTGAACCATCTGGCCGGGGTGGCGCACGGGCTTAAAAGGGGGACATGCCATTTTCCTTATCTCCTTGGTTTGATTAAGGAACGCCATCCACCGTTGCGACACGAATGGGTGGCACACCGTACAGGGGTCGCAAACCGGAAACCAAGGAACCCGGCCAGGCCGAAGCCTGCCCTGCACGGTGCGCCATAGAAAAGCAGCAGCTAGCACTTGAAGTGCTGACTGTGCGATATGGCACATACCGCGCCTTGGTTTCGATACAGGTTGCGACACCCGGTCGCGGGATTGACCGCGACAGGACAAAGCGTAAATGTGAAGCAGCGACAATACAAGCATGAGTGTCAATAAGCGCCACACTCATACGAAAGCTCAGGATAGAAACTAATGTTCTTCGCCGTTTAGTGGCTATGGTAGGTATGTATCAAGAAGAGCTTATCATTTCCGAAGCCGGCCACACTGCTACAATCGGAAACGCTATAGATGATCCCCTCTCGATAAATGGTATGACTACAGAGCTGACGGAAGAAGAAATGCGTCGGGCGCTATTCGGTGAGCCAGAGGCCCCTGCATCAGTAATCGCCACCCACGAGCAACACACTGCGCCGGAAATCGTAATCGCGGAGCCGACAGAGGTAGTGAAGAAAAAGAAACTATCAAAAACCTTTACTCCCAGATTGAAAGTCACACTGAGGGTGGGGAATGAGTTCGAAGGCAAGATGCACGAAATCGTACATGAGGCCGATACCCTGAGTTCCCTAGTTGCGGAGCAAGAAGCGACAAAGATAGCCAAGAAAAAATTCAGGTTTGTGGAAGTTATTTCGGTCAAGTCGATGTAAGCGGCCCACCCGGCCGACCAACTCGTGTGAAGTGAGGCCTTAACTTCGATTACGGTAGCCATTCGCAGGCTTCAAACCTAGAGGTCAATCCAACGTTTCAAGGCATAACTGAACACCAGCCATCCCCTGCAGACCTCGGTCACGACGGGCAAAAACCGGCCAATAGCTGCCTTTCGCTAAGACTGCAAAAGGCTAAGAACAGTCTATAATTATGTCAGTTTTGGA
Organism: Pseudomonas sp. 8 R 14; assembly: GCF_900005955.1. Taxonomy (NCBI): domain Bacteria; kingdom Pseudomonadati; phylum Pseudomonadota; class Gammaproteobacteria; order Pseudomonadales; family Pseudomonadaceae; genus Pseudomonas; species Pseudomonas sp. 8 R 14. The sequence goes on from NZ_CVTH01000052.1 coordinate 83,307, forward strand.
ATTGCAGAACAGTCAACACCGCCCTACTCCTGCAGCCGAGCCGTTACTCGCTCAATTCTCTGATGATGAATCTCAGTGAAAACTCCGTCGCGACTACGTTTTGGTAAAGCCTTAAGAAGGCAGCCCCCTAATAAATCATGTAATTTTTTATAAAAAACAAAATCTTTTCTAATAATGAATGTATTTAAACTTTCCAATGGAATGAATCCAAATAGCGCTGATTCGATATTGTTTTTAGCTCCCCTTGCTGCAACGCCAATGACCTCCATGGAGTCGTTGAAGAAGGGGCCGCCACTATTCCCTTCAAAGAGAGTAAAGTCTACTAGCCAAAGATCTAGATCAACTTGTCTACGACGCTGAGTTGTATGCCCTCTAGCAATATAGTGTGCGGCTCCATCTCTATGCCTAGGAAAGCCAATTGATAGAACTGACTCCATCGGTCGGATTATTGATCTCTCGGCTCTCCGTAGAGAAGGGATGCTACGAAATTCCGCGTTTGGATGAAATATAGCCAAGTCTGCTTTTTTATCAGAAAGGATAAGTTCTGCGGTGTACTCTTTCTCTTCGTTAGCTCGTTGGAATGAAATCATATGAGGCGCCATGGATTTTGATACGCCGCGTACAACGTGTTCGTTGGTAACGATTCCAACTCCATCCAGCAGGAATGCGGTTCCCTGGCTGTCATCGGTCATATTATTAACTACGAATATCGAGTTCCCCAAAACTTCTTCAGGAGTCTTTTTGAACTCTGGGTTTGCTTTGCCGATAGCGACGGTAAAGTCGTAGGCTAGCCGGCGATAAACCTTGTCTCCACGCCCGCGGATCATTTGAATGTAATTAAGACGGCCTTTCACAACCTTGATGAAAAAATCGCCCGCATTATCTTTTGTTCTAATGATCTGCCGTGGCTGTAAGGGATGGCTTTCTCCCTTCAAAAGCTCCAAGTATTTAGCTTCTGCCAACTCACATCCATGTCGCTTGAGAGCATTAATCATTGAGCTTGTAAGGCGAACGAATTCTCTAGTAACGTTCGGCCTCTCATTCACGATAAGGCCGGTCACCATTTGGCGTTGAGATCGATGTTGGAGTCGTGTTTTTTCAGGATTAATCATGAAGCCATTGGATTTGATGATTTCCTCCAATTCTCGCCCTGGGATAGCCCTACGATCTTCAGAAACCTCGATTATATCTTTTGGTAGGTATTTTAACGGAGTAGTAAAAGAAAAAGTTATATCATCTGCATAGCGTGTGAAATGGCATTTTCCTGTTTTCGCTACAGCTTGAAGCTGCGCATCAAGTTTGCGGCAGATCATGTTGGATATTAATGGAGAGGTTGGCGATCCTTGCGCTAGCCGACCATCACTACAACAGATATGTGCAATCACGGTTGCTACGTTCCGTGGTGCATTGAACGGTTGGGCCATGAATAAATTTCGTACCCGGCCAAAGTGAATACTTCCAAAGAAATCTTTTAAGTCGATATTGAATACGTACTTTTTCCCCGAATGGATTTGAGCATTGGTTTTGATGCTTCGACCTTCAACAAATCCATGGGTGGAGGATTTTGGTGTGTAAAATTTTTCGAGATGTTCTAAGAGCTCGCGCTGAAGTCTCTTCAATACGCGCTTAGGAGCCACGATAGCCCGCGGCGTACCATTTCTCTTAGGGATGGAAAAACTTACATAGTGACTTGAGTTCTTTTTGTACAAAAAACTGAGCAGTTTCTTTTGGTCAACTTTTAGAAGCCGGCACAAGTTGTCAAGGTCGCTGAATCCTGGACGAAATAAATTTTTAAAAATCTCTTCGATATTCATGGTGATAACCGGGTCTCGGGGTCATTTTCTCTTTTACACATCGCCAACGTTAACAACATCGTTAAGCGCGAATAGGCAAAGCTACCCTTGCATTGGCCACCGCATATAGTCAGTGGAAAGTTAAATCGTACCCCGAGCCCGGAGGCAAATTGATATCATATGGCAATAGCGTAGTCAAGGCGGTTTTACAGCTAGCTAAAACGTTCATACTGTTGGACACAACCTAATGGTGACCTCATGGTGACCTTTAGGAAAATGAACTGCCGTTTGTGAACTGCTCGCACTAACTAGTGCACCTGTTCCCGCCACTGCCCATTCTGGGCAGCTAACGCTATGCTTCTGTCGCTTTCTACGAGTTCTCGTTCACACTGGAGTGGTTCATTTGGCATCGGACATCGGATATCTGACACACCCTGAATAGGGCTGTCTCCTGACAGATTAATGAGGATGAAGCGCCACGATGGAAGGCATCAAAAAAGAAAACCACTATGTACCGCAGGCCTACCTGAGGCAATGGGTGATCAATGGCAAAATTCTCACTTACAGGCTCCTAGTGCCGCATGAGAAGTGCGAGCATTGGAAGCCTCATTCCCCCAAAGGTATTGCTAAACACCAGCACCTTTATACCTATTTCTCGGGCTCTAAAGACAGCGATGAGATTGAGCGCTGGCTTGATCGTGAATTTGAGCGGCCTGCATCGGTGTCGATAGCAAAGGTAGTTAATGAGACTCAATTGAGTGTCAAGGATTGGAACAATTTGTTCCGCTTCGCCGTAGCGCAATCGATTAGGACGCCTACAGGCATGCAGAGCTTCATGAAGCGCCAGAACGAAACGCTTGAGGCTTTTTTGTCTGAGTCGATGGAGGGATCGGTTGCCAAAGTTGAAGCAGCTTTGGCTTCTGGTATCAAACTTGAGCCCGCATCAGCTGTAGACCCGTACAGCAAGCTGCCCCTTAAGCTCCATCGCGTGAAAAATCAGGATGGCTCAGTAGGTATCGAAGCACGGGTACTGAATGGGCGGAAGTTTTGGATTTGGCAACTCGAACACATCCTCAAAAACACAATCCATCGTATGCCAACTCATCGATGGACCATCCTGCACGCCCCCACTGGAGTCACTTGGCCAACAACAGATAATCCGTTCACAAGGCTGGGAGTGGGGGCGAACGGAGAGCTGAGCCTTGAAGGCGGCTGGGGGGTACAAGGAACAAGACTTTTCCTTCCTCTTAGCCCCAAGCACCTCCTATTCGCTTGTGTCGGCCAGCGCCCCCCTCCACGAGGCAGTACGGTAAGCCTCTCCGACGCGGCATTTTTTCGTACGATGATCATCAATGGCGCCAGCCGCTACATATTTGCGACGGATACACAGGATATCGTTGAGTTCAGGCCACGCACCGTCTCACGTGAGCTATTTGATGCAGAGGCTAAGCTGTGGGCGGATTGGCATGCAAGCCAATCAGAAGAGGAAGCACAGTACCCCAACCTTTAACCTATTTTGCCCCCGAGGCGGTTGATAGCGGGGAGTGAGTTGCCGTGTATGGTCGCGGAATTACCCTTCGCTAATGGCAGCTATGGGTTGTGGATTGCGGCCCTTCGTGAGAGGCAGCAATTGGCCGGTTGCTGCCTGTAGTAAAGGGCTGAAATCGGCCAGGAGCGGTCATCGGGAGCGTCTGAAAAAAACGAAACCGATCTTGTCGGTGTCCGCTAAGGTCTGCATAAAAGGAAAGTCCTCTCCGGGGTACGAATGATAGAGTTGATCTCGTATGGATGCAGGCAAGAGGAAAGAGCAGTTAAATATTGCATATGCGCACGCGCCCTAAGATGGGCCAATTGACTGCGATCAGTCCTCTGGAAAGGTTAGCAATAATCAAGGATGCTCAGGAGCAATGCCGTTTTCAAAGAAACGTTCAGATTGTTCTGCCAAGTTCACATCCTCAACTAGTTCTTCGCAACGCCCAAATTTTCTATAGAAACGATTCAAGTTACAGATGTAAATTGTGTAGCCTCCCTTATCTGAGCATTCTACGTAAAGGCGATTGAACTTAGCGATGTGCTCTTCATATGAGTCGAAATGAGGGTGAACAATTCTGAATAATGCGGAATTTTTAGGGTAATTGACTCTGTTTGCTGTTAATACTGGCTTTACTAAGGCCTCTCGATTGGACTTAAACTCATTACAGTCTGGGCATACTACACACATGTTTTGAGGTTCAAACATGAAATCAAGGTATTGTGATTTTGGAGCAATATGTTCAATTTGCGCTCCAAATGTTGAGTATGATGAGATCGGCCCTAAACAGTAAGCGCACGTAAGTCGCTGAGCATTTCGATAATGCTCTCGGATTTCTCGTCGCACGGGTAGGAGTTCATTATCCCCCCAGCTTGTGTGCGAGTAGCCAGGAGAGGTTTTTTTCTGTTCAACGATCACTGACGATGTAGCACTAAGCGTTATTGGATATTTAATTAGCGGCATAGTGTTCACACAGCATAGCAACGGATATGATTAACTCCTTCACGGGATCGCTCTCTTCGAGCTGCTCTTTGAATTGTAAAAGCCGCGATAACTCCGCCTGCGAGGATGCTGTTACTTCTTTGCTGTGCTTTACTTTTGCCAGAAGGTTGAAAGCAAGGCGAGAAATGTATTCATTCATAATGCCAGGAGCATCAAATAGTTCTGCTAGTTGGAAATCAGCTGATTTATCATGGAACTCTTCTGCATCGTAAAGCTCGCCGCGAGACAGGGAAGCAATGTAGCAGCCGTGCCCACGTAATCTTGCTATTATTTGAGGTGAGTGAGTGGCAATGATGAACTGGCAGTTTTGATAGCTGGCAAAGGACGAGGTGAGCAGCTCCATGAACTCCTCTTGCCACCTCGGATGAAGGCTTATCTCCGGCTCGTCAATAAGAATTAGCGAGTTATCATCGATATGCCCCGCAATACCCAAAATCAGGACCAGCAAGCATTGTTCGCCCGAACTAGCTTTTTTTAGAGATAGTGGGCCGAAACCAAACTTCTCCAATGTGAAGTCCATCAGGCGCATCAGCCCTACTTCAAGAAGTACCAAGACAGCTAGTATTATGGATCTGCCGGCCTGAAACTCACCAAAGGTTAAAGTTGATCTGGAAAAGTCAGCCCTTAGTTCAATTGCCTTTCTTGTAGTCAAGATCTTATTGACTGTAACCATCGCATCTAGGACTTCAAGTAGTCGGCCATAATGTAGATTTTCCAGAAGCTCGAAATATCGCTCATCGACTTCAATTGAATGTTCACGCTCTAGTCGTCTAAGTTCAATTGCGAGGCTAGTTCCCTCAACTCTAGATGTATCGTAGGCTTCCCGGCTGCCCCTTAGATATCCTGGCTTCAAAATAAAATCAGCAACAGGTCGAAAATTTAACGAATCGAAGACTGCCGTGAGATTATGAGTTCCATCTTCTGAAGATAGTTTCTCCAGTAGTCCTTTTGCAGCAGACGAAATTAAAGATACGGAATTTGAACTCTGATAAATACCTTCACTTCGCATTCCAACGTACCGGTAGTTTGCCTTCGCAGTATTATTGGATCGATTTCGCGGGCTAGGAAATTTGTCAAAGGGGCTAGTAGATACCGCGATAACCTTAGAATAGTCTTCGGTAACGATGCCAATCTGCGCTATGGAAGATAAGAGTCGGCTTTTTCCAATTCCATTTTTACCGACTAAGACTGTATACCAGTTATTAACTCCTGGTGACACGTTCTCAGGAGTAAGTCGCACAAGTTTTTGGTCAAAATCAATGTTTATCAATCGTGAAGCCATCTGAAACCACTCCTTGTCTATTTGACCTGTGTCCAATGTTAACGGCGCGTCCATCCTCAGTCACTACTTCTTGGAATGAAGGCCTTGTTTTCCACTTATCACAGTCTAAGCGCCTTAGGTTTCATAGGCGCGTCCGAAAGACAGCTTGTGGCCGGGTTCTGCCATTCAGCACCTTCAGCCTCCTATCAAGCGTAACCTGTATCCCGAGAGCGGCAGGGAGATCCCCCCCTAATCAAAGATGAGAAGCAAGGGCGTAAAATCGATTACAAGCGCCAGGCCAGAGCGTGGATATCTCGTGGAGGTACCCGAGCCGACAATCGGCAACCACTCGTATTGGTGACCAGCTGCATAACTCAAATGGAGCGCTGATTAACCCGTTTGGACAGCTCTTCAGCCGACTCTTTGCGTTCCGAGTAACGGTCTACCAAGTAGTCCTGACGGTCACGCAATAGCAGGGTGAACTTCATCAGTTCCTCCATCACGTCGACCAGGCGATCGTAGTAAGACGAAGGCTTCATACGTCCAACCTCGTCGAACTCGGTAAACGCTTTGGGCACTGAAGACTGATTGGGGATTGTCACCATACGCATCCAGCGACCCAGGACTCGCAACTGATTCACGACGTTGAAAGACTGAGAACCGCCACAAACCTGCATGACTGCCAAGGTTTTACCTTGGGTCGGACGTACCGCGCCCATCGCCAATGGCACCCAGTCGATCTGAGATTTAAAGACGGCACTCATCGATCCATGACGTTCCGGAGAACACCACACCTGCCCTTCCGACCACTGCATTAGCTCGCGGAGTTCCGCGACTTTCGGATGGGTATCCGGAGCATCATCAGGCAGCGGTAATCCTGATGGGTTGAAGATTCGCGTCTCCGCACCGAAGTGCTCCAGTAATCGCGCAGCCTCCTGAGTAACCAACCGACTGAACGAGCGCTCGCGGGTCGACCCGTAGATCAGAAGGATGCGCGGTTTATGCGTGGACGGCTCACGAGGAGTGAGTCGCTCCATGCTTGGGACGTCGATGAGATCTGCTTCGATGTTTGGAAAATGGTCTTTCATAGTAACTCCTGGCTCCAGCCACACACGGCCTACAACGTGCCGATGCGGGCTAGCTCAGTTTTAAGGTCTTCTGTGCTCAACGTAGCGATAGGCAACGAAATGAAGGCGTTGACGCGCTCCTGGATTTTGCTCAGGGTTTGCTGGAATGCCGCCTCGATTTTCGCTTCAGATCCCGTAGCTTCGGATGGATCAGCCAACCCCCAGTGAGCCTTGAGCGCCGGGCCAAAGAAAATCGGGCACGCTTCGCCGGCCGCACGATCACAGACGGTGATGACGATGTCTGGAGGCGCCCCCTCAAAGGCATCGGACGCTTTACTGCTAAGGCCTTCAGTAGGGATGCCTGCAGCTTTGAGTGTTCGAATCGCTCGCGTGTTTACCTGGCCACTTGGGAAGCTTCCGGAACTGATGGCTTCCATGCCTTCAGGAGCAAGGTGATTGAACACTGCCTCGGACAAGATGCTCCGGCAGCTATTGTGGGTGCACATGAACAGGACTTTCATCGTGATCTCCTTGAATCAAAAGCTGAGGCGCAAAGCCAAGGCGCTCAGGGTGGCAATGAGGATTGGAAGCGTGAGCACTACACCCGTCTTGAAGTAGTAGCCCCAACTGATGGTGATGCCTTTCTTGGCCAGCACGTGTAGCCAGAGCAGAGTGGCTAGACTGCCGATAGGAGTGATTTTCGGACCCAGGTCACAGCCAATGATGTTCGCGTAAACCATGGCTTGATGAACTACGCCAGTCGCTTCTGTTGCATGGATCGAGAGCGCGCCGATGAGCACTGTTGGCATGTTGTTCATGATCGAAGAAAGCACGGCAGTCAGGAGCCCTGTCCCCAGCGATGCTCCCCAAATGCCATATCCCGCGAAGACGTTGAGCAATTGAGCGATGTGGTCAGTCAGTCCGGCGTTCTTCAAGCCATACACCACCAGGTACATGCCCAGCGAGAAGATCACGACTTGCCACGGGGCGCCCTTGAGCACTTTGCTGGTGTTGATGGCATGGCCTTTGGCGGCGATGACGTAGAGCACCAATGCGCAGGCGGCGGCAATGGCACTGATAGGGATACCCAGTGGCTCGACAACGAAGAAGCCGACCAGCAACGCGAGCAACACCCACCATCCAGCCACGAACGTTGCGCGATCTCGAATCGCATCCTCAGGGGAATGGAGCTGTGCTAGGTCATAAGTCTTGGGTAAGTCTTTTCGGAAAAACCACAGGAGCATCCCCAGCGTTGCGACGATGCTGACCAGGTTGACCGGCACCATGATTGCCGCGTACTCGCTGAAGCCGATGTTGAAGTAATCGGCCGAGACGATATTCACAAGATTGGAAACCACCAGCGGCAAACTCGCCGTGTCGGCAATGAATCCTGCGGCCATCACAAATGCCAGAGTCGCTGCGGGAGAAAAGCGCAGGGCCAGCAACATGGCGATCACGATGGGAGTAAGGATCAGCGCTGCACCGTCATTGGCGAACAGTGCTGACACAGCTGCTCCCAACAAGATGATGAAAGCAAACAACTTGCGGCTGCTGCCACCTCCCCAGCGAGCGACATGCAAGGCTGCCCACTCGAAGAAACCAGCCTCGTCGAGCAGCAGGCTGATGATGATCACAGCGATGAACGTCGCCGTGGCGTTCCAAACGATACTCCATACCACGGGAATATCGCCGAGGCTGACCACGCCGCTCAACAATGCCAATGCGGCACCTAACGAAGCACTCCAGCCGACACCCAGCCCTTTGGGCTGCCAGATAACCAGAACAATTGTGACAATGAAAATAAGTAGCGCAATCAGCATGGGAGCAGCTCGTTTCGAAAAGTTGGATCAGCCGCACACGGTCTGATTGACTGGGCGATCATTCATTTCACAGAGCCGCTTGGTTTCTGTGTCCAGCCACTGCTGGTTGGCATCAACGACACCCTTAAGCACTTCGGTGACCCAGGTCGGCAGTTCGGGATGGAGTCGGTAGTAAACCCATTGGCCTTGGCGCCGATCCGCCAGTAACCCGGAGGATCTCAGCAGTGCGAGATGTCGAGATATTTTTGGTTGGCTTTGCTCAAGAGCGGCCGTCAGTTCGCATACACAGAGTTCTCCCTCGCGGGCGATGAGTAGCGTTATTTTGGTTCGAGTGTCATCTGCCAGGCTTTTGAACAAAACGGTAGGAGTGATTGGCTCGTTCATGAGGCCTCCAAGTGTTTGGTTTTCACCAATACAAATAATTTGATGCGTTCGTGGATATCGTGAAGGGCGTGTTTGAAGGCGTCCGGGTGGGAGCTGCTCACTGGATCCTCAAAGTCCCAGGCAAGCACTTCACCTGCCTTGGGCATCGCCAGACATTCACGCGCAGATTTGTCGCAGAGGGTGATCACGTAGTCGAAATGCTCGTCACGAAACTCTTCGACGGACTTGCTATGTAGGCCTTGGGCGTTAATTCCGACGTGAGCCAGTTCGGCAATGGTTCGAGGATCAACGTCAGTCGGTTCGGTACCTGCACTGAACGCTTCGAAACGCGCGTCGCTGTGTCTAAGCAGTGCTTCAGCCAGCTGAGATCGAGCGGAGTTAGCAACGCAGATAAAAAGCACTTTGATGGGGGTGCTCATGAACACACCTCACGCATATGGGAAATCGAATATACGATAATTCGAATATACGGTAAAGCGAATGTATCAGGAGACGCGCGCACTACCCTTCTGCGATTTTCACGAGAACCGCAGATTGGTTATTTCACCCGGAAACGGAACCGGGCAAGAGTCGTTGAAAATCAGGGGAGGCGGCAGCTGCTTACCGCAACGTCAGCAGCATTTGCTTGGCAAATACTCGTCACGGCTAAGGTCTTTCAGACCGCAGCGTTTTTCGGTGGCTTTAGCGAAGCGACGAAGCATTTCGATCGCCCCGTCACGTGCTTCTTTCGACAAATCGCAGGCCAAGTTGCGAGCTTCACCCACCAGATCCGACCGAATACTTTCATAAATGGCCGTGCCTTCTGGCGTCACCGTGATCGCCAGGGCGCGGCCGTCAGTTGCGTCGGGCACACGGCGAACCAGCCCTTGTTTGGCAAGCGAATCGACCAGCCGACTGGCGTTGCTCTTATCGAGAAAAAGCTCGCTGGCCAACGATTGAACGCGAACCGGCCCTGCCTTAATCACATGCTCAAGTGCGTAGCATTGAGTGACGGATAAGCCCTCGCAGCAGCTGCGATCTCTGTCACGAAACTGGTACACGCGAACCAAATGACTCAGCGCTTCATAGAGCTGTTCGGCATCCTGGTCGATCTGATCATTCGTTGGCATAGCACTCGGCTCGCAATTCCGGGAAAACGCTAATACCACCTTAGCAGTCGTAGCGACACTTTTTTTTGGGCATAAGGGCCAGCGAAATTGTTCCAAGATATTAGTTGCGACTCGCAACGTATTTTGCGATTGTGAATTGGAGATGAGGCTTGTAGGTCTCTGAGAGGCGGTTCTGGAAACGCTTGGAGGTACATGGATGTTGGTAGAAGCGCTTAGGACGAAAACAGGCTCCCGGTTACGGAACCTATGGAGCAGCTTTTCCATTCCTCTCCCTGTCGCAATGCTGCTGACTGCAATTCTGATCCCCATTCTTGCCGGGGCTAGCAGCGGTGAAGTGTTCCAGTCGCTGAGCAAAGGATTCGGAAACAACCTCGGCTATTTCGCCATCGTCATCCTAAGCGCGTTTTTCATTGCTGGCTGGATCTCGACGCAGGGAAGCGCTTCCTTCGGAAAGTTCGGTATATCACTGTCACCTTTGCTCGGTGCCGGCATGGTCTGTCCCGATACCGCCTACGCCTCTCTTGCTCCCATCGCAGGACAGCACAGAAAGTACATTGCGATCGGATGCTACTCGGGGTTCAAGCTTTTGATGCCCGCAGGCCCGCTGATCATTGGGATCGGGTTGGAGGCAAATACTCATGATCCGAAATTTCTGTATTTAGGGCTGCTGCTTACGGTCGTTACCTGGGTGGCCGGGACGATCTGGACTTACTGGACGACACGCTCAGATTTTTCATCCCCAAGCGATTTTACTGACTCCGCCGCGCCTCAGGACTCGGTTATCAAAGTAATTCTGCCTCTGGCTGTATTTTTCGTGCTCCTGATCGCCGGGTACACCATCCCAAAGAATCAACACTCCGTAATCGAGTTCTTCACTACGCCCGCCGGTGCGCTGATTGCCACATCGTTATTAATCGCGATTAGCTGCAAACCTGGTGAGGTTCAAGATTTACTGTCCAAAGCGATGCGCAGAACCAGCTCGTTACTGTTCACCATAGGTTGTGCATCCGCGTTGGGCCAAGCCCTCGGTATGGTGCTTCCGAAAGATCTGATTCAGCAGGCATTCAGCGCGTCGGGCAGCACCACGCATATTTTGGTTGGGGTGTTCCTGCTGGCAGCGGTATTCAAAACACTAAATGGTTCTTCGCTTGCGACCTTTGCTGCCATCCCACCTGTTCTCTCGCCAATCTTGGCGTCGAGCGGAGTGGATTTGATGAGCGTCACGTTCGCCGTATGCCTGGGATCCTTCGTCGCCATTCTCCCTAACGACAGCTATTACTGGTTGGTCAAAACCGACGCCTTTCCCGAATACAGCACCGGCAGGTACATGCGCCTAGTGACCGCCGGCTCAGTTCTACAAGCATTGATAGGCTTGGCAGTCCTTCTGCTGATCTCGCTTTAACTTCGAATTCCTACAAAACCATCAGTGACTCCAGTCACCGAATCGTCGTGCCTGAGCTCAAGGAGAAAGAGAATGAAGTACCTGGTCGCCAGTACATTCGAAGGGGGGTATCAACCGCTCAACGCGATATCTGCAACCACAGCTCTACTCGATGCAGATATCGACGCGCAGCTGATCGATATCTACGTTGAGGGGCTTTCCCTGGAGAGATTCAGCGACGCAGATTTGGTCTTCATCTGCGTACCGCTTTTTGACTCTCTGACTGCGGGAACGCAGCTAGCCAAGCAGCTTAAAGAAGCGAAGCCCTCCCAGAAAATTTGCTTCTTCGGTCAATACGCGACCATCAATGCAAAAAGCCTGGCCTCTAAGTACGGTGACTACGCGATCGCAGGCGAGTGGGAAAAACCCATTGTCAGCTTGGCTAAACACCTGAGTGGCGAGCAGGGACGAGATCTGCGCGGAGTCATCGATCGTACTCGCGGCCTTTCCAGTGAAATCGTAGTACCTCAGTTGATCCGTGACGGGTTCCGCCTGCCACGCAGGGACTTGGCACCGCCTCTACACAAATACCCGCAACCTCAACTGGAAAAGTTGCTCGGCGAAAAGAAAGTCGTAGGTGGGGTCGAAGGGTCGCGCGGATGTCACCACAAGTGCTCCTACTGCTCTGTGTATGCGGCCTACGACGGCAAGGTACTTTTGGTCTCCGACGATCTTGTTGAGCGTGACGTTGCGAACCTCGTCGCGCAGGGAATGACTCACCTTACCTTTACGGATGCCGACTTTTTCAATGCCAAGAAGCATGGTTTGAAAATTATCCGAACCCTGCATTCGCAGTTCCCTGACCTCACGTACGACTTCACCACTCGCGTGGATCATATTCTGGAGAACAAAGACGCCATCAAGGAAATGGGGCAGCTCGGGCTTGCCTTCATCACCACCGCGTTGGAGTTCCCCAAGCAGGAAGTTCTCGACCAAGTCTTCAAGGAAATGAACGTACCCATGATCGAGGAGGCCTTGGCATTCCTGAAAGAGGCCGGCGTCAAGGTTAACCCGACCTTCATCACGTTCAACCCTTGGGTGAGCCTTGAGGACATGGCCGAGCTACACGATTTCATTGCTCGCAACGAGCTGGAGAACATCGTCGACCCCATCCAGTTTGAGACTCGGCTGCATCTCTACAAGGGCTCACCGTTGCTCAACAACGACACGGTGAAGGAACTGCAGTTGGAGGAGCACGAGTTTCATTTCGACTGGCAGCATTCGGACTCCCGTCTGGACAAGCTCTTTATGGACTCGGTCACACCACCGGAAGAAGGTGTGTTCAAACGTTGCTGCCTGAAATGCTAAGGAGATAACAGATGTCGTCACTTACTTTGTTGCAGGCGGCTCTCAGGCTGGCCAACCAAACTGAAGGCCTCCAAGTGCCCGGCCATATTGCCTGGCGCGCGCATAACGAGGCATTGAACAAGTCGCTGAAGGATGGCAAAGACACTCTTTTCATCTGCTCCGCTAGCCGCAATGACGAACTCACAGCCCAGTTTGGGCAGGCTGATGGCGTAACGTTCAGTTCGAGTGCGATCGGAGCCGATCCCGCTGCGGCCGCGTTCGCGAACATTTACTGGGAAGGGTTCAATGCTGAGCCCGAATTTGGCCGAATCGCGCAATCGCTCTACGAGCGACTGCAACGTCATGGTCGACTGGTATTCCCGGCGATTCTGTCTGATGAGGAAGCCGTCTCGCTCAGGGCCTTCACAGTTGAGGGGTTGGAGTGCAGCAACGCGCTGACAGAGTCTGCTATTGCCGAGAAGCTTTGCGAAACGGGTTTTCATGGCATCACTTATGAGCTGGCATCCGAAGTGCCTGTCTCCATTCAGGATGGCATTGAGTTCCGACTCTTCACCGTGAGCGCATACAAAGGTAAGGCCGGCGTGTGCCTCGACCAGGGGCATGCCGTTATCTACAAAGGCCCCTGGAAGCATACGGTCGACGATGACGGCCATACATACCAGCGCGGCGTCCGTACAGCGGTGTGTGAGAAGACCTTCAATCTGCTGATGTCAGCGCCTTATCAAGACCAATTCATCCCCGTGCGTTGCTATGTCGAGCCAGCCTTGGACAAGAGCGGCTTCTTCGACTGCAACACGCCTTCAATCCGGGATCCCAAGGTCACCAAAGGGCTTGTGCCCATCGCAGGCTCTGCCGAGGAATCGTGCTGCGCTGATGGTACTTCGTGCTGCTAAACGGGAGATGTGAGTAATGACTTCTGCAATTGAAAACACAATCATCGCTGACTACACCGAGGCGTTGAGCAACGGCAACGTTGTCCTTGAATCGCAACTGACTGAAAGTTGCTGCAGCGACGCCTACGGTGCCCAGTACCTGAAGAAAATTCCAAAGCGAATCATCGAAGCTAACTTCGGGTGCGGTAATCCGACCAAGTATGTGCGCGAAGGTGATGTCGTCTTGGACTTGGGGTCAGGGGCCGGTCTGAATTGCTATGTAGCTGCCCAAATCGCCGGCAGTAAGGGTGCTGTCTTTGGTATCGACATCAACCCGAGCATGTTGCAGATCGCTCGCGAAGAGGCGAATGCGTTTCAGAAGGCAACAGATAGCGCACCTTTGCGTTTCTACAAGGCCTCCGCGAGCAACTTGAAAATCGATCAGGAGCTGGCCGAGGAACGCCTGCGTACGGAGCCTTGTGCTGATTGGGCATCGTGGAAAAACTTCGAGCAGTTCATCAGCGATAGCTCTCAGTCCAAGCCTCTTATCGACAGCCAGTCTGTCGATCTGGTGATCTCGAACTGCGTGATCAATCTGGTTGGTGAAACCGAAAAGCAGAATGTTTTCGCCGAAATTTATCGGGTACTGAAACCAGGTGGCCGTTTTGCAATTTCCGACAACGTCTCAGATATCGCCATCCCTGACGAATTGAAGCGAGACACCAAGCTATGGTCGGCCTGCTACTCAGGCGTGCTTCAAGAACAGGAGTTTTACAAGCAGCTTCAGGAAGTCGGTCTCACGGGAATTAAAATTGAGGCCCGGAACGACGCCTCAACCAAGCGAATTGGCAATGTCCGGTTCTACTCCGTCACTGTCACTGGTACCAAGCCTGAAGTTCAGACTGGGGAGTCTGTGACGGTGATTTACCGAGGGCCTGGGCTTGAACTCACCGGCGATAGCGGCAGGGTTTACAAGCGCGGTGTGCCCACGGACTTGACCTCACAGGATGCCTACCTTTCCGCAGACGATGCACTGTATGTCGTGGAAGGAAGTCAGCCCGTTAAGCCCAAGTCCTGCTGCTCGTAACAGCATCTGCGGCTACGAGTCGGCTAGTAGCCGCTACCCCTCAAATCTCTCCTCATGGACCTATCCAATGAGTACTTCACGGAAAATCTTGGTTGAGTTTCTCGGTACAGCAGTTCTGCTATGCACCGTAGTTGGGTCTGGAATCATGGGTCAGCGCCTGGCAAACGGTAACGATGCGCTAGCGCTTCTTGCCAATGCACTGGCAACAGGCGCGAGCTTGTATGTGCTGATCGTGTGCTTCTCCACTTTTTCCGGTGCACATTTCAACCCGGTGGTGTCCGTAGTCGCCTATTTGCGCGGGGGGCTGAGCAGTAAGCAAGTGGGCCCATACGTGGCGGCTCAAACGACGGGTGCACTCTTCGGGGTATTTGCTGCACACTTCATGTTCGAGCTACCTGTGGTCGAGTTCTCCCATCATATTCGCACAGGGCCGTCGCAATGGTTCAGTGAGTACCTGGCAACGTCGGGATTGGTGCTGACCATTCTGCTATGCGATAAATATCACAAAGCAAAAGTGCCTCAGGTGGTCGCCGCGTATGTTGTTGCAGCTTACTGGTTCACGTCCTCCACGAGCTTTGCGAATCCAGCGGTGACGATCGCTCGCGGGTTCACTGATACGTTCTCGGGGATACGGATATCAGACGTAGCGCCGTTCATCATTGCGCAGTTTTTTGGTGGGCTAACAGCGCTGTTCCTGGCGAAGGTTCTCGGTTGTAAAGAGGTCGTCGTGGATATCCCGCAGCCTGGTCTACACGAGCAAAAGTTCCCAATTCAGTGAACGGTGCTCTCTGCGGCTCGTGGATGCGGTGAGCCCGCTGGAGGCGAAGATCACGGTTTTATCGCGACACTTTAAAGGGCTGGCCTTAGGTGGCTCAGCTCTTCAAATGCGGTTCTTTAAGGGGCAGCAAGGAAAGACATGAATTATAAAGTGAGGGTTGCTACACCCGCTGATGCCTCTGCCATCCAGGCTATCTATGCACCAATGGTTTTGGAAACCGTCATCTCGTTTGAGCTGGCGCCACCGACTGTCGACGAGATGGCAGCACGAATAGCCGCAACACTGCCGACGTATCCCTATTTGGTAGCCGAGGTGGAAGGCAACGTTGTTGGATACGCTTATGCAAGCCAGCATCGAGCCAGGGAAGCTTATCGTTGGTCGGTAGATGTCACCGTCTATATCGATCCAGCCGTACACCGAATAGGGATTGGCCGCACGCTTTATCAGCGGCTTTTACCACTCCTTGAAAAACAGGGATTTCATGCGGCCTATGCAGGTATCGCCTTACCCAACGCCGGAAGCATAGGTATCCACGAAGCGCTCGGGTTCACCCATATTGGCACTTACCCTGAGGTCGGGTTCAAGCACGGCCAATGGCATAGCGTGGGTTATTGGCGCAAACCACTGTGTGCTGCGACACCGCCAAAGGAGATCACACCGTTCAGCGAAGTGCAGTGCAAGTAGAAACGCAGGATGCCGACGGCTGTCGCCAACACAAAGGTCATTAAGACTTTTAGAGAGGAGCAGCCGCGTCGCGAACCGGCGAGGCACTTCTGCTTCTGCACGTAAGCTTGAGCAAGACAGGCCGATTGCCTGAGACAAAGCACAACATACATGCGCTCCCAGTCGATCTATCACTACATGTTGTATTTGTCCGTTTCGATGCTACCTTCTACTAAGCAGGCAACTCACTAGTAGAGGTGTTCCATGGCAGGCAAAAATCAGCACGTCGTGAAACGTGATGAAGGCTGGGCGGTTCGGGGCGAGGGCAATACTAAAGACACCTCCCACCATCGAACTCAAAAGGAAGCTGCTGACGCGGCTCGTCAGATAGCTCAAAACCAAAAAAGCGAAGTGCTAATCCACGGCCGGGACAACCTGATCCGTGAACGTGACTCCTATGGCAACGACCCCCGTCCTCCCAAGGGCTGATTACGACCTCACAGCGCCTCCGGAAGGAGGCGCATCCTGGGCTTCAATAAGGTATTCGGTATGAAGATCGTAACGGTGGTTCACGTGCACCTGAATCGAATCGGCTCTACCCGTGGCGGGTTTGGAAGTCATAAGCGACTAACCACCTATGCAGAAGCATCAGATGCAGAAATCGAAACCCTTCGAGATCTAGTGATTTCGATTGCCGAACAAAATGGTGAGGCACCTGGGTCTCTGAACGACCTTCGCCATGAACGTCAAAGCGGCCACCCTCCCCAGGTTAAGGTCTTCAACATTCATGCGCCCAGCACTTCATTCAGCGAGCCCTATGCATATTGCGAAGCCTTTCCAGCGCTCAAGGCTGACAACCGGATCTTCAAGCTAGAAGAACTGCCAAGCTGAGACACGAAGGGGTCGAGTGGTTCATTGTTGCTTATCCCCCTTCCGCCTGCTGGCCACGCTCAATTCTTTAGGAAAGCTTGCGTCCGATTCGGAACAAAGCGTCTTCCAGCCACTGGTTGAAAACGCCCTGTGACGCTGGAATCAGCAGTTTTCTTTCCTCAATGTTTTTCTCACTGCGGTGCGGCATGGACATCGACGATGCAGGGGTGCTTGGCGGCTCTGCGTAGACTTGGTGAGAAATTCCGTAGATCCCCAACTGGAACCAGCCTCCCTTACCTCTGCTAATCAAACTAAAAGCTTCTTCCGCAAAGCGTTTTAGCCGGCTGGGCGAGATGTAATAGGAGGCAAAATATTCGCCGCCCTTTCCTGGGGCTGCCAGAGAAATAGAGAGCCAGCTCATCCCATTATCGTGATGCCGCCAAGAGGCCTCCTCCGCATCTAGGCCGGTGATGTCTCCCTCGTTAAATGACTTGTAACCACCCTTGATAGAAACCAAGCCCGCCTGAGAAAGCTTGAGGAAGAATTCATCATGCTGGGTGTGCATGGAACGCAACGTACCCGAGAGAATGGGCTGCGGCAGAAACACGAGCTCTAGGCGATCTTCACGAGGCCGGCTATTCCAATTTCGGCCGTTGCTACGATTCTGCAGGTGCTGAACGAACTCCTGTTCGGAAATGGCACTGCGACTGGCTGCAAGTTGGCTTAGCCCCTGGATGATTTTGTCTGAGAGATCGCGATCACCTGTGAAGGTGGAACGGAAAAGGCCATCGACGTAATCGGAAACCTCCCAGTGAAAGCGCTTTTGATCATCCTCGACTGGAATCTCTTCCAGAAAAGCCAGGATGGGTTTATTGGCAGCTTTGGCGCGATGGAACTCCTGCTGAGTGACGGACTCACCTGTGTTGGTTTTGAAGCCGAAGTCCGCGCCAAGAATCAGCACCACTACGTCGGCCTGGTCAACCTCAGTCATACATGCGACTTCAGAGGAATAGGGCCTTGCACCAAAATCCTCACACATCACGGGGGTGTGCCCCAACAGAGAAACTGCTTTTTTGGCGGCCGCACGATAGTGCTCAAAATTACGTACTACAGAGCTGATAAACACGTTCATAGCAGTCCCCATCATAAATAGGTCCCATCCGTTTCGCCTCATCATAGCGGCCGCTTTACTCGAAGTGACAGCTGCTGAAAAAAACTAGTCGCTGAATAGTCCCCGATTTCGTAGAGACTGGCTGCTTTTGGCCGGGTTCTGCCGTTCACCACCTTCAGCCTCCTATCAAGCGCAACCTGTATCCCGAGAGCGGCAGGAAGATCCTCCCAAATCAAAGATGAGAAGCAAAGGCGTAAAATCGATTACAAGCGCCAGGCCAGAGCGTGGATATCTCGTAGGGGTATTCCAATTGGTATTCCAATCAAAACTAAAAAATAAATATATCCTAAATAATCAATGGGATAGGATGCAAATTCAGATTACCCCGGCCCACGGACGTCTTTTTTATGCCTGAAATCCAGCAAACACAAAGTTTTGATGACCGCATTGCGCTTTCTAGCGCTTTTTGAGTTCCAGACGCTTTGGTATCCAATGGTATTCCCGGCTGCCCAGCACCAGTCTTGGGAAAGCCCCCCTGCCCTTGTGAAGACGACGTTCTCCGAATTTATCTCCAGCAGAGGCGCAACCGGGATACAGCGCTAAACAAGGTACAGACGCAATTCACTCTGATGCAGGAACTCTGCGCAACATCAACATTGCAATAAAAACCGCACCGACTACCCCCACCGAGATCATCAGCCCATGCTCGCTGACATAGGACACTGTGGCGCCCGTGGCAATGGGACCCAATACGCTACCCAAGGTGTAGAACATCGCAATCGCCGTCATGGCGGTGGACATTTGATGTTCGCCCACTCGGTCTCCCGCCTCGATCACTGCCAGGGTGTTCATGCCGCCAATGGCGCCCCCCCAGAGGAACACGGTAATCGTCGCCAACCAAGGGAGCGGCTGGCTGAACGGAATAGCCAGGGTGCCTAGCAACAGTATCAAGCCGCAGACTAATTGACCGACCTTGTAGGAACTGCGGTCGGCCATCCAGCCGACCGGCAGTTGCAGGAGGGTGCCGCCAATTCCGAACGTCGATATCAGCAGGGTGGCGGCGGTCAACAGATAACCAGCCGAGAGGCTGTAGCCTGCAAGGAACGATACGGATGAGGTTTCCGAAAAGCCTGCGATAAACGCGCCACACAGCGCCGTGGGGATGACGCTGAATAACTTGCCATGGCGTTTTTCCGCCGGTGTTTGCGGTCGCGTATCGTAGCCCTTGAGGGTTAAGGCCAGCGCGCCGGATAACAACACGATCACGGCACAGGCGTAGTAAGGCGCGGTACTCCCGACTCCGAATACCACCAACAGCAGCGGGCCAACAGCAATACCCAGGCCCATCAAGGTCTCATGTATGCCGATCGCCCGGCCGCGCTCGTCTTTCGAGGCGACCGCGAGGATCCACGTATCGCAGGCAATCCAGCGCAGGATCAAGCCAATACCGAGTACGAAGTTCAGCGAAAAAATCAGTACCAAATGGGTAGTCAAGGTCATACCGATCAGCGCGGCAATCGTCAGCGCTGCGCTGAGGATATTCGTCTTGACGAGCCCCAAATGGGCCAGCAAGCGCGGAACCCATTTGTAGAGCAGCAGGATCGCCAACCACGAGGCACTGACAATCACCCCGATCTTTGCCGGCTCGACCCCATGCTGATCCAGCGAAAGCGATAGCAGCGGAGTGACGGTACCTATCTGCACGATCTGTGACAGGGCCGAGAGCGTGTTTATCTTGGTGAGCGCAAACCAGCGTTGTTTGTCGGTGTACTCAATACCGGTATTTTCCATTCGTGACCGACCTTGGCTAGACAGCGCTAAAGTGTTCGAACAACCACGGGCAGAGCTCACCTTCGGGCTTGTGGAACAGCGCACTGATGGTGTCCAGAGGCGTCCAGTCGGCCTGGATGCCTTAGAGACTTTCGAGGAAGGGTAGAGCAATTTCCAGCACCCGACGATGATCCATCTGTTCCGGCTCGACTATCCCGCGGTGAAGCATGTATTACGCACCGCCCCCCCGAGCCCCTGCTGATTCAAGCAAGCGAAACCCTCGCCTCACTCAACGCCATGACCACCGACCTGGCCTTCGAGCTCGAAGGTGCCAACCGTCACAAGCTACTGGCCACCTAACAATTGATCGTGCCAAGTGAACTGATGGTCGAACGAGTGCTGGTACTCACCCAAGACGCGCGCGCATTCCAGTAACAAGAAAGGCCGAGTCGCATTCAGCGTCTCGGCCTTTTGTTGTCATACATCCACCCTGCTATTTTCCAATCTTAATCATTATCAACTCCCAATCCAGCAAGTTAGCCAACTAACTATTTTAAAACATCCGCCTGAATAGCTAATCATCCGCGCCGATATTGCTTTAACGATAAACCCGTCGATTATTTTTATTTCACATATATTTTACATTCCCCCACATATGCTAATGTCATTAAGACATCAACGCTGTTCCAACCAGAATCAAGGGGTGTGTATGGCAGGTGTAATGGCATCCGTTAACAGCCGTACACAACTGGTCGGCCAGAACAGGCTGGAATTACTGCTATTCCGCTTCAACGACCAACAGCTGTACGGGATCAACGTCTTTAAAGTTCGGGAAGTTATCCGCTGCCCCAAGTTATCTCTACTACCAAAGTCTAATAACAACATTTGTGGCGTTGCCAATATACGCGGCGCTTGCATTCCCATTCTAGACCTCGCGATGGCAACAGGACTGCCCGGGATCACGGATAAAGAAAGCGCCTTTATTATACTTACGGAGTACAACAACCGCGTTCAGGGTTTTCTGGTGTATGCGGTTGAACACATCGTCAATTTGAACTGGGAAGACATTCATCCGCCCCCCAAGGGCAGCGGCGACAACAATTACCTGACGGCCGTTACCCGTGCCCATGATCGTCTGGTCGAAATCATCGACGTGGAAAAGGTGCTGACGGAAATCTCGCCCTCGTCCGAGGAAATATCCGTCGGCGTGGTGGATGAAGCCGTCACCCAACAGGCCAGGCATCTGCGTGTGCTGACCGTGGACGACTCGATGGTGGCGCGTAAACAGGTGACCCGCTGCCTGGAGACGGTAGGCGTCGAGGTGGTCGCCTTGAACGATGGGCGCCAGGCGCTGGATTACCTTCGGGCCATGCTCGAGGAGGGGCGCAACCCGCACGAGGAGTTCCTGATGATGATTTCAGACATCGAAATGCCGGAAATGGACGGTTACACCCTGACCGCCGAAATCCGCGGCGACCCGCGCATGGCCAAGTTGCATATCGTACTGCACACCTCCCTGTCGGGCGGTTTCAACCAGGCCATGGTCAAGAAAGTCGGGGCCGATGACTTCCTGGCGAAGTTTCGCCCGGATGACCTGGCAGGCCGCGTAGTCGCGCGTATCAAGGCCGCGAGCCCGATCTGAAAGGTAAGACAACACTGCTCAAGCCAGGGAGGCTGATGAGACACGTATAAGAAGAACATCAACAGAGGGCATACCATGTTGAAGTGCAATGAACTTAATCTGCAGTCACCTGACGGCGAGGCAAAGCCCTTCTGGCGGGACGGTGCACCCTCAGAGGGGCCGTGCGCCCTGGGCTGCGGCACCCAGCCTGCCACCCAGGCCCCGACAGCTGCGCCAGCCGTTCCCGTCGTCCCCAGATCCATGCAAGACGAGTTGGTCGCCGCACAGGAAATCTGTAGCCGCGCCAAGACCGCCGTTGTCGAAATGTTCGGCCATGCCCGCATGGGCCGGGCCCTGGAGCTTGAAGACGTCAGTGCACTGGTGGACGACATTTCGAGCTCGATCGCCCGCCATCCCAACGCCTTTATCAGCCTGGCACGCCTTAAAAGCATCGACGACTACACCTACATGCATTCGGTCGCCGTGTGTGCGTTGATGATTGCCCTGGGCAATCAATTGGGCCTGTCCTCCGCACTGATTCGTCGGGTCGGGATGGCCGGGTTGCTGCACGACATCGGCAAAATGGCCATACCAGGTGCCATCCTCAACAAGCCTGGCCGGTTGAGCAGTGACGAATTGCAGTTGGTGCGCACCCATCCACGGGAGGGGGAGAAAACCCTGCTGGCGGCCTCGCAGATGTGCGAAATGGTCGTGGATGTGTGCCT
This sequence comes from Pseudomonas sp. 8 R 14, assembly GCF_900005955.1. Classification (NCBI taxonomy): domain Bacteria; kingdom Pseudomonadati; phylum Pseudomonadota; class Gammaproteobacteria; order Pseudomonadales; family Pseudomonadaceae; genus Pseudomonas; species Pseudomonas sp. 8 R 14. The sequence continues at coordinate 105,520 of NZ_CVTH01000052.1, forward strand.
GCATCACCACGAAAAGTTCGACGGTAGCGGCTACCCCCATCAGTTGGCGGGTGACCAGATCAGCCTGGTGGCCCGGATGGCGGCGGTATGCGATGTCTACGATGCAATCACCTCGGACCGTTCCTACAACCAGGGCTGGGACCCCGCCGTCGCCATCCAGCAAATGTCCACATGGGACGGACACTTTGATGACGAAGTATTTCGTGCATTTTTGAAGTCCGTGGGTATTTACCCGGTCGGTTCTATTGTTCAATTGAAAAGTGGCAGTATCGGTGTCGTCATAGAGCAACATCCCGACTCTTTATTGATGCCAAAAATCAAAGTGTTTTTCCTGCCCGTTCTAAATATCTATGTAACGCCGAAAATAATAGACCTGAGTGATCCCGCACAATCCGATCGAATTGTCGCGAGAGTACCGCCCCAGCGTTACGGTTTTAAAAACACCGAGCATTTATGGCTCGATGAAGAGATGCCAAAAGAGCATTAAGCAAACTCAGCGCTGTACCGCATGCATATGCCTAAGCAGCCAATGATAGAACACTATGCCTTGCGCCAAGAAAGTACCGGAATGTCGACATTCGATGATGTTGGCAACTATTAGCATGGGCAGGAAACATCATGAAATTCAACTCATTGCAGACTCGAATCTGTTTCACCGCCGGGCTCTGCCTGTTTATCTCTTGCGCGAGCCTGGTGTTATATGGCCTGTATTCCTCGAATGCCAACCAGGCTTTTGTGGGTGCTGAAGTTTCAACCCTGATTGAAAGCGCCACCATCCGCGAAGTGCAAAACCTGGCTGAGTCGCGTGCCAATGCCATCCAGGCAAAACTGCAGAACGCCTTGGACTCGGCACGCACAATGGCCAATACCCTGGGAGCGAGTAAAAGTGCCCAGAGCCCGCTGAGCCTGGGCCGCGAGCAGATCAATACGATGCTGCTCAGCGTGCTCAAGGACAACCCCGACTTCAACGGCACGTATTCATGCTGGGAGCCGGACGCGCTGGACGGCCAGGACCAATCCTTTCGTATCAATGAAGGCGGTAACAACCCGTTGACGGGCCGCTTCACACCTTACTGGACACGCAGTTCAGACGGCCATATCGCCGTGCAACCGCTGGTTGAGTACGATTCCGATGCCCGCCACCCCAATGGTGTGCTGAAGGGCGGCTGGTATTCCGGCCCGCGGGACACCCAGAAAGAAAGCGTGCTGGACCCACTTCCCTACGTGGTGCAAGGCAAAAATGTGTGGTTGACCACGCTGTCGGTACCTATCACCGCCAATGGCAAGTTCTACGGCGTGGTCGGTGCAGACTTCGACATTTCGTTTATCCAGAAACTCAGCGAGCAAATGTCCGCCGACCTGTATGGCGGCAAAGGCTCCGTGTCGATCCTGAGCAATCAAGGGTTGGTGGTGGCCGACAGTAAACGCCCGGAACTCATTGGCCAGTCATTGAAAGCGTTGTTGCCCGGCTCTTGGGAGAACGTGTTGAGCAATGTACAGAAGGGTCAGGGAGACAGCCGGTTCAACCCGGATTCCCAGGAAATCGAAGTGCAGATGCCGATCAACCTGGGCCGCACCGGCAAGCCCTGGGCGATCGTGATCCATCTGCCCAAGGCGGTGGTCATGAGCCAGGCCATTGCCCTGGAGCAGGAACTGCAGTCACGCGGCGTCAAGAGCAGCATCTGGCAGGTCTCGGTCGGCGTGGGTATCTCCTTGCTGGCATTGCTGGCGCTGTGGTTCGCCACGGCGAAAATCGTCGGTCCGATTCGTGAAGCCGCCGCCCTGGCCGCCAACATCAGCCTGGGTGATTTCTCGCGTCGGCTGGTGCAAAAATCTGAAGATGAAGTGGGCCAGTTGTCCTTTGCCTTGAACGATATGTCGGAAAGCCTGCAACGCCAGGTGCGCGTGGCCGAGCGAATTTCCGAAGGGGACCTGGATCTGGAAGTGCGCCTGTCCTCGCCCAATGACACCCTGGGCAAGTCGTTGGAAAAAATGGTCGGCAACCTGAACACCTTGATTTCCCAGGTGCTGACCAGCGCCACGCAAATCACCGGCAGTTCCGCGCAGGTCACCGAGTTGAGCCAGTCGCTGTCCGACGGCGCGTCCAATTCTGCCTCGTCCATCACTGAAATCAGTGCGGTGATGACCCAGATGGCAGCGCAAACCACCGACAACGCCGCCAATGCGAAAAAGGCCGACGAGCAATCCCAGGCTTCCCGCGCCGACGCCGGGGAAAGTGACAAGTTGATGAGTGAATTGATCGCCGCCATGGCGGAGATCGACAACTCGGGCAAAGACATCACGGCCATTATCACCACCATCGACAACATCGCCGCTCAAACCAATCTGCTGGCGCTGAACGCGGCCATCGAGGCCGCCCGTGCCGGCGAACTGGGCCGTGGCTTTGCGGTGGTCGCCGATGAGGTCAGGAGCCTCGCCGCCCGCAGCGCCGAAGCCGCCCAGCAAACCGCCGCGCTGATTGCAGATTCCTCGACCAAGACCCAGCGCGGCATGATCATCGCCGGCCGCACAGCCGACTCGTTGAGAAATATCGTTACCGGCACCAGCACGGTGTCCAGCCTGGTGTCGTTGATCTACCAAGCCTCCAGTGAACAGGCTTCCGGCCTGCAGCAGGCGAGCATCGGCCTGGAGCAGATCGACGAAGTCACCCAGCAGAATCAGGTCAACTCCCAACAATGCGCGGTGGCGGCCAAGAACCTGTCGGAACGGGCCAGTTCCATGCAACAGGGCCTGAGCCGCTTCAAAGTCAAAGCCTCGTAATGCCTCACGCGAAGCCAGGGGGAACATCAACCTCCTGGCCCAGCGATATAAACCCACTCCCATTCATGAAATATTAAGAATCGCCTCCCTATACTCACCGATTGCGAGCCGTTCCCCCGAACGGCCTTCTGCCTCGGTAGCCAGACTCCATGACGCGCCCCGCTCCCCTGCTGCTCCTGCTTGCTGCTCTGTTGTTCTTCTTTGCCCTGGGTAACCACGAACTGCAAGGCTCCACCGAGGCCCGTGTCGCGGGGATCGCCATGGCCATGCACCTGGACAATGACTGGGTCGTGCCGCAACTGTTTCGTGAACCCTTCCTGGAAAAACCGCCCCTGAGCCTGTGGCTGGACGCCGGAGCGATTCGCCTGTTCGGCGGCACGCCTGGGGCGGTCCGCCTGGCCTCGGCATTTGCCGGTCTGTTCAGCGTGATGCTGTTCTATGCCATGCTGCGCCGGTTCGGGCGCCCGAAAACATTGGCCCTCAGTGCGGCGCTGATCCTGGCGACCATGGCCAGCTACTGGAGCAATGTGCGTGGCGTGGGGGAAGACTCACTGCTCAGCCTCGGCGTGACCACCGCGCTGCTGGCGTTCTACCAGGCGATGCGGCCTGAGTCCGAGCGCCAAGGCTCGACGACCTGGGCCTGGGCGCTGTTTACCGCCGGCATGGTGATCGCCACCTTGAGCAAAGGCGTACTGGGCCTGGCGATGCCGGGCATCGTGATTTTCGTGTACCTGGCCAGCACCAGCCTGATGGACAAGCGCCTGCGCCTCGCCGACTGGCTCAAGCCGGCGCTGTTCACCCTGTTGGCATTGGTGCCGCTGGTGATCTGGTTGTGCTTCCTGTTCCAGCGCGGCGGGATGCAGGCCGTGGGCGAAGTACTGTGGACCAACAGCGTCGGGCGCTTCAGCGGCTCGTTCGTAGAGGCCGGGCATTACGAGCCGTTCTACTACTACATCGCCAAGCTGCCCGAGGCCTTCCTGCCGTGGAACATCCTGGTGTACCTGGGCCTGTGGCACTTCCGGAAAAGCCTGGTGCGTAACCGCTACCGCCTGTTTTTCAGCGTATGGCTGGTGGCGCAATTCACCCTGCTGACGCTGGCCTCAAGCAAGCGCACGGTTTACTTGATGGCCCTGACACCGGCCGCCGCCGTACTGGCCGCCGAATACGCCCGGGTGTTGCTGGAATGGCTCAAGGACCACAAGCCGGCGCTGTACCGCTACCACCGGCATGTGATCGGCGGCGTCTTCAGCCTGCTCATCGCCTGCTATCTGGTGACCGCATTCTGGTTCGCGCCAAAAGCTGACGCGCGCCAGTCATTCGTACCGGTGATCAGTCAGGTCCAGGCACTGCAGGCGCAAGGCAAGGAAGTCGCGCTGTTCCAGCCCAACGAGCGGATCGCGGGGGCCGGCGTGTTCTATATGAAGAGTTACCTGAGGATCCTGCAGACGGAACCCGAACTGCACAGCTACCTTGCGGCCCAGCCCGGCAACGTTGCGCTGCTGGACCATACCAACGACTTGACCACCAAGGTCACGGTGATCAAGGAGATGGCCATCAACCGCCAGCCCTACTACTTCATCGAGCAGTAAGGCCAGCGCGGGGCATCAGTGCTTGGTGACCTTGTCCAGGTAACCCATGGCGAACGCCGAGATCACGAAGGTCATGTGAATGATCACGTACCACATCAGGTGTTGCGGATCGACGTTCTTGGCGTCCATGAAGATGCGCAGCAAGTGGATGGAGGAAATCGCCACGATGGAGGCCGCCACTTTCATCTTCAGCGACGAAGAGTCCATGGTGCCCAGCCAGTTGAGCTTTTCCTTGTTTTCATCGATGTCCAGCTGCGAGACAAAGTTCTCGTAGCCGGAAATCATCACCATCACCAGCAAGCCGCCGACCAGGGCCATGTCGATCAACGACAGCAGCACCAGGATCAGCTCGGACTCGGCCATCGAGAACACGCTCGGCAGCAGGTGAATCACTTCCTGGAAGAATTTCAACGCCAGCGCCAGCAACCCGAGGGACAGGCCGAAATAGATAGGCGCCAGCAGCCAGCGCGAGGCGTACATAGCATTTTCGATAAAGCGTTCCATTGGATCTCACACAGCATGGCTAGAAATGGCGGCGAGTATACCAGCCGCTATAAGACACCTGTAACCACGAGAAAACTGACCTGGGCGGCATCTGTAAGAGAATTTTTCTGCTAGTGTCGAGCCCAATAACTCGGCTCGATGACGTCGGACAGGAAAAAACTCAGATGATGGATGTGCGATCCCCTTTGGCCAGCGTTGGCCTGTGCGCCGCCTTGTTGCTGGCCGGCGGCTGTTCCCCAAGCGATGAGCAGAAACAGGCCACCCTCGAAGAGAAAACCGCGAAGTTCGAGCAGTCCCTCGACAGCATCCAGGATCCGAAACTGCGCGACGCCATTGCCGACCTCGGCGGCTCGCTGCTGCTGCTGGAACGGGCGCGGGTCAAGCTCGCCACCAAGCCCATCGAGGCCGAATACGGCGAGGACACCCTCGCGCTGCTCAAGCACTACCCCACGCCGCAAGGGCTGGTGGACACCTACATCAATGGCTTGTTCGTACTGCGCAAAGCCTCACATTCCGACTACCTGACCGATCTGCAGCCGGTCTTCCCATTCAACTTCAATGTGCCGGACCAGTTCCCCTTCCCCCACAGCCTGGAATGGCAGTCCGTCACCTTGAGCAACAACAAGGTCGTGCCGTTCCAGCCGGAATGGTCCGAAACCGATCCCGGTATCCAGTTGAGCCCCAGCAGCTCCAACCTGACCAACCCGGATGACCTGACGGTCACCTACCCGTTTATCGATGGCATCGAGACGGAAAACAAAAGCCAGCCGCAACCCGTTCGCCTCAAAGGCGCAGTGGAAGTGATCGCACCGGGCAAAGTGCTGACCTTCGACTTGTCGAAAAAGGACGTGGGCCACAAACGCACCGAAGGCAATATCACCGTCAACCTGCTGCTCCTGGAAAAGAACTACGCCGAAATCGAACTGACCAACAGCCAACCACTGGCACCTGAGGTGGGTGACGAATCGCCTAACCCCTTGCTGGTACAGGCGCGGGACAGCACCGGGCAATTCCTCACACGCTCGGGTTCGATCAACGAAAGCAGCGCACAAGTCGAGTTCTACCAGAAGCAGTTGGCCGAGATGCAAAAACAGAAGGCCTGGTCCGATGGGTTTGAAAAGCAACTGGTCGATGAGCAGAAAGCCTTCGAACACAAGCAGAGCAGCCATTACGCCAAGGTCTATTTCAATGGCCTGATCGACACCCTGCAGATCAATGTGCTGGATTTCTCCACGGCCACGGTCACCCGCAAGGACCTCGACCTGCCGGTCCTGCGCTTCGACAAGAACAGCCTGGAAAAAACCGTACAAGCCTTGCCCATGCCGGTCACCGTGTACGACGACGGCGCCGCCAGCTGGCTCAAGGACGCCTCGTTGACCGAGGAACAACTGAAGAACAGCGTCACCATCAGCCAGTCCGTCGAAGACGCCAGCGCCGCCCATATCGTGTTCGACCACCCATTCACCTTCAATGACGACTTGGTGGGCAGCGAGCGCAACAGCAGCGAATCACCGGTGACGTTCTTCACTGCCGATGAGAAAGGTGAACGCGGCGAGCCCATCGAATTGCCGACCGAGGCGTATGAATTGAACCCGGCCCGCGGCACCCTCACCTACGACCTCAACCTGTTCCCGGAAAACCCGGCGTTTGTGGTGGGTTCGATCCCGCTGTTCCTGGCGACTATCGAGAAAGGCGACATCGATGCGGCCAAGCTGCCCAAGGGGTTGTCGCTCAAAGACAACGCACTGATCGTCGACCAAAAGGAGTTCCCGGCCGACAGCTGGCGCTTCTATGCCAAGGACGCCAGCGGCAACTACCTCAAGGAAATCCTCGGCGTCAGCCATCGCGCCGAGGAATACGGCACGGCCTTGTTTGACGTGCATTACTTCTACGGCCAGCCGACGGCACTGGAAAGCTACCAGCGCACCGACCTGAGTACCGTGCAATACGGCTTTGAGGTCAAGCTGGACAAACCCGAGAGCAAATAACCGCGCCTACAGCGCCAGTTGCTCATGGCTGCCATTGAGCTGCCGCAGATGGGCCTGCATGTGCAGGCACCAGATCTGCGGGTCACCCGCCAGCTCATAGCCGTGCAGGGTCAGGCTGTCGACGATCGATTGCAGCATGCTTTCTGCCACGAAGGGCCCATGAAACGGGCCCTGGGACTTGATTGTGGAAGGCTGCTCACCCGTCATTCCGGCGGCAAACAACAAGGTCCACATTCCGTTATCCCCCGCGAGCGGGCGAACGGAGCATTCGATTCGGGTAACCAGGCCGAAGCACTGGCGGGTAAGGCAAAGGTTGCGCGGCATGGCGGCGACCCTCGGTAGATCGGTGTTCAGCCTCAACCTATGGCGAGGCTGTTTCTATCCAGCGACTCCTGTGGATATCCCTACGCTCAGAATAGAATAAAACCACGACAAACCAAGGCTGTAGGGACCAACGGGCGTTGGCCCCTCAGAAGGACGTCAATTTAGTGACGCAACCAGATCCAAATGTGGGAGGGGGCTTGCTCCCGATGCAGTGTGCCAGTCGACATCTACATGACTGACCTATCGCAATCGGGAGCAAGCCCCCTCCCACATGTTTGATCCGGCCTGGCCTCAGAACTCAGGTGGGCTTGGCTTCGGCCAGCGCCTGCTGCGCCAGCTCCTTCTCCGCTTCCTTCAGGTCTTCCTCGCTGATCATCTCGGCAATCGCGCGCAAGCGCTCGACCACGCGGGCATTGACCGTGCCTTCCGGGAACTGCCCCTCGGCGTCCGGCTCACCGGCATCCTCGCCCACCAGAAGGCTCAATGCCTCGTCGGCCTGCCGCACCGCATAGATGTGGAATTGCCCGGCGCGCACGGCCTGCAACACCTTCTCATCCAGCATCAACGTGGCCACGTTGGCCTGGGGAATAATCGCCCCTTGCTCGCCGGTCAGACCGCGGGCTTCGCACAGGCGGAAGAAGCCTTCGATCTTCTCGTTGACCCCGCCCACGGCCTGCACTTCACCAAACTGGTTGATCGAACCGGTGATCGCAAAGCACTGCTTGAGCGGCGTCTTCGACAAGGCCGAGATCAACGTGCAGGCCTCGCCCAGGGACGCGCTGTCACCGTCCACGTAACCGTAGGACTGTTCCAGCGCGATACTCGCCGAGATCGCCAGCGGAAATTCCTGGGCATAGCGGCTGCCCAGGTAACCGGTGAGAATCATCACGCCTTTGGAGTGAATCGGCTGCCCGAGGTTAACTTCACGCTCGATGTCGACGATTCCGCTGCCGCCCGGGTACACCGTGGCGGAAATCCGCGCCGGCACACCGAACGCCGAGTCACCGACCTCCAGCACGGTCAGCCCGTTGCACTTGCCGACCGCCGCGCCGGCGGTGTCGATCAGGATCACCCCGGCGAGCATATCGTCGAGAATCCGCGCCGACACACGCCCGGTGCGCGTGGCCTTGGCCTTCAGCGCACGCTCGATATGGCCGGCATCGGTCATCTCATCGCCCGCCAGATGCCGGATAAAGTCCGCTTCGCTGACCAGCTGGAACAAATCCCCAATACGCGCCGACAAACGGCCCTGGTGCTCCGCCAGCCGTGCGCTGTAGGTGGCCAGCCGCGCCACCGCGTCCGAAGTCAGCGGCGCCATGCCTTCTTCCGAAGTGCGGGTCTTGAGCAACTGGGCGAACTGCTCCAGGCTCTCGTCCACCATCGGAATATCTTCGTCGAAATCCACCAGCACCCGGAACATCTCCTGGAAGTCCGGATCGGCGTCCTGCAGCGCGTAATACAACTGGCGCGAACCGATGATGATGACCTTGACCTGCAATGGGATCATCTGCGGGTTAAGGGTCACGGTGGCCAGGCGGCCCAGTTCGCCCAGGGGCGATTCCATCTTCAGCTTGCGCGACTGCAAGGAACGCTTGAGGGCGTCCCACACAAACGGCTCGCTGAGCATCTTCTCGGCTTCAAGAATCAGGAACCCGCCGTTGGCACGGTGCAAAGCGCCCGGGCGCAACTGGCGATAGGTGGTGTACAGCGCGCCCTGGTCGGTGCTGTATTCGATACGGCCGAACAGGTTGTCGTAGGTCGGGTGCGGTTCAAACACCACCGGCGCGCCACCGTTGACCGGATGGCCCACCACCAGGCTCGGGCAGTATTGCTCTTCGAGCAGCTTGCGGGCCTGGGCGTCGGTCTTGGCGTCGTCCACCAGTTGCTCGACCACGGTTTTCAGCAGGTACACCTGCATGGCCTGCAGGTAACCGCAGACACCGGCGTTCTCCGCGTACTTTTCCGACAGCGGTGCGAGCAAAGGCTGCAAGGCCAGGGTGATGGTTTCTTCGTTGAACTGGCGCAGTTGATTATTGGACTCGCGCTTCCACTGGGGCAGGCTGGCCAACTCCTCGTTGAGGCGTTCTTCCAGCTCGGAAATATCCGTGTGGAAACGCTCGCGATCCACTTCCGGCAGCTGGGAGAACTCGGCCTCATCCAGGGCCTTGCCGTCGAGCATCGGGGTGAAGGCGATGTTGGAACTGTCGCGGTACAGCGCCACGTCCTTTTCCAGGGCCAGGCGCTCGATCACGTCCAGGGCCTTGTCATAGCGCTGGTTGAAAGCGCGGTCGATGGCACTCTTGCGCTGTTGATAAGTCGGGTGTTCGAACACCGCCGGGAAGGTCGCGACGAGGTTGTCGACCAGGCCATTGATATCGGCAATGAACGCCGCCGCACCGCCGCCTGGCAATTCCAGGGCGCGGGGTTCGCGAGGCTCGTCAAAATTATTCACATAGACCCAGTCCGCCGGGGTCTGCAGGCGCTTGCCCTCGGCTTTCAGGTAGCGTTTGACGAACGAAAAGCGGCCGGTACCCGGCTCGCCCATGACAAATACGTTGTAGCCGGGGCGCGGCATGGCCACGCCGAACTGCAACGCTTCAACCGCACGTTCCTGGCCAAGCACACCGCGAAAGGGCTCCAAATCATTGGTGGTCGAGAAGCTGAACTGTTCAGCGGAGAAAGGGCGAGTCAGCGCTTCGGGCGCTAGACGCAAGCTGGCAGCAACAGGATCAGGCATCGGGCTTCCTTACATCAGGCGGGGCAGATGACGGCATTCTGGCTCCCTGTTGCGCGCTCTGGCAAGGCGCGCCGTTGGGAAACCCTGGACACGGGAGGCGCCCTGCAAAAAAAATCGCGACATTGCTGATTGTTTTATAAAAACACACGGAACCCTTGGAACGTGCCTAAACTCCAAACTGCGCGGGTTGGACTAATAACCGATCCCGAGGGCGCTATGAAGTGCCTGAACCCTTGTCCATTGGTTTGCACACAAAGAGAACAAAGCTATGAAACGGATCCTTCTCGGTACTCTCTTCACCGTCGTCTCCCTCAATGCAATGGCTGAAGCACCAGGTGGCCCGAACTGCGGTTGGGGCAACATGTTGTTCGAAGGCCAGCGCGGTACTCCAGCTCACTTCCTGGCTTCCACCACCAACGGTACTTCGGGTAACGCCACCTTCGGCATGACCTCGGGCACCAACGGTTGCAGCACCAACAGCGCGCTGACCTACGGCGGCAAGTCCTGGATTGCCATGAATGGCATGATGAACGAGCTGTCCGAAGACATGGCCAAGGGTAATGGCGAAGCACTGACCACCTACGCCGTGGTACTGGGCGTTGCTCCGGAAGATCGCGAGCACTTCGCTGCCGTGGCTCACGAACACTTCCAGCAAATCTTCAGCAAGGCCGATGTGACCGCTGAAGACGTGCACAACAACACCCTGGCTGTACTGAAAGGCGATGCCCGTCTGGCGAAATACGCTACCCAGGCTTAAGCTCGTCCTGCCCGCGCCTACCCAGGCGCGGGTTTTATTTTTTGGACCCGCCTCTCCTTGGGTCTCTCTAATTTCCGACTTAAGTTGCCCCTATGCTCAAACGCTTTGCCTGGATGGCACTCTTTGCCTGCGCCCCGCTGTACGCGGCACCGCATCTTGATGATCAACGTTTGCAGCAATTGGCCAATGATCCGTTCTGGCTTTCTCTGGGCCATTACGAAGCCGGCAAAGTCAGTGGCTGGCGCAGCTATGTCAGTGAAAAGAAATTCTTCCTCGCCGCCGATGGCGCCCACCACCCGGATGCAGAACTCAAGGCCACCGTTGAAGCGCTTTACGCTCCGGCCAGCCTGGGTGAAAAACACGCTCAATGCGTTTACCCCGCACGTACCCGCTGGCTCAAGGATCAGTTGCACCTCACTGACCTGCCCGCCGTGGACTGCAAGGAATTCAAGCAATGGTTCAAGGACGTCGCGCCCCATAGCGCGGTGATGATCTTCCCGGCGGCCTACCTCAACAGTCCGTCGTCGATGTTCGGCCATACCCTGTTGCGTATCGACCAGGCCGACGTGCAGAGCAACAAGACTGCGCTGCTCAGCTACGCGATCAACTTCGGCGCCTACATCGAAGGCTCGGACAACAGCATCCTCTACGCATGGAAAGGCCTGATGGGCGGCTACCCCGGCCTGTTCGCCCTGGTGCCCTACCAGGAAAAACTCTCCGAATACCGCAGCCTCGAAAACCGCGACCTGTGGGAATACCGCCTCAACCTCACCCAGGTCGAGACCGAGCGCATGGTCGAGCACGTGTGGGAGCTCAAGCAGATCCAGTTCGACTACTTTTTCTTCGATGAAAACTGCTCCTATCGCCTGCTGGAACTGCTGCAAGTGGCGCGCCCCGGCCTGCGCCTGACCGAGCAATTCCCGCTTACCGCGATCCCCACCGACACGGTCAAGGCCGTGAAGGATGCGGGACTGGTGGAAAAGATCGACTACCGTCCCTCCCGCGAGCGCGAGTTGCTGGAGCGCGCCAAGCCGCTGAACAGCGACGAGCAACAATGGATACTGAAGGTCAGCGACGACCAGCAGCAACTGCAGGAACCGGCCTTTAAAGCGTTGCCTCGCGACCGCCAGGCCCTGATCATCGACGCCGCCTACCGCCTGGGCCGCTACCGTGCCAATGGCCTCGAGCGCGACACCGCGCGCTCCCAACGCAGCTTCGAACTGCTGCGCGCGATCAACCAGAACCCGGCGCCCGACCTGACGATCACGCCTCCCGGCCTGCCCGAAAACGGCCATGAATCGCGCACCTGGCAAGCCGGCATCGGCACCCGTGGCGACAAGGCCTTCGGCGAATACGGCCTGCGCATGGCCTACCACGACCTCAACGACAACGCCGAAGGCTTCCCCCTCGGCGCCCAGATCGAAATCCTGCAGATGAAACTGCGCCAGTACGAAGGCAACCACTGGCAACTGCAGCAACTGGACCTGGCCACCATCCGCTCCCTGACCCCGCGCAACGCCTTGCTGCAGCCGTGGTCCTGGCAAGTCACCGGTGGCCTTGAGCGGGTGCCCGGTAAACACGACGACGACACCCTGGTCGCCCACGTCAACGGCGGCGCCGGCGGCACCTGGCAACTGCGCGACGACATGCTCGGCTTCGCCCTCGGCACCGTGCGTGTGGAACACAACAACGACTTCAACGAAGCCATCTCCCCCGCTGCCGGGTTCAATACCGGCGTGCTGTGGAAAAACCCCCTGGGCAACTTGAGCCTGGAGGCTAAAGGAGACTTCTTCACCAATGGCGAGGTACGTCGCAGCCTCAGCCTGAACCAGCAGTGGGAACTGTCCCGCAACCTCGGCCTGCGCCTGAGTGCACAGCGCGAGTACAGCCACTTGTCGACGCCGGTGAATGAAGTGATGCTTGAGGTGAAGTGGTATCACTACTGACTAACACCTTTTGTCAGCATTGCCCGCACAATCAGGAGTTCACTCGACATGGCCGTTACCTGCACCACCCTTGAAGAAGTTCGAAACAACATCGACCGCCTCGACCAGCAAATCGTCACCCTGCTGGCCGAACGCGGCCGCTACGTCTCCCAGGCGGCACGCTTCAAAAAAGATACCGATGGCGTCAAGGCCCCGCAGCGGGTCGAGCAGGTGATCGCCAAGGTGCGGGATCTGGCGCAGACCGTGGGTGCCAACCCCGAGGTGACCGAGCAGGTCTATCGCGCAATGATCGCGGCGTTTATCCAGCAGGAATTGGCGGAACATTCAGTCCTGACGAAAGCAGGAAAGCCACAAACCTAATTCATAAAACTGACCTGCTCAGAATTTTCAAACTTTTGCCTGCAAGTACAAATTACTATTCGGCTTCCAACCTATTGATAAATAGGCAGGAAATTTCCGACAATTTTTTAGCTTTTTTCAGTCGAAACAAACTGTCTCTCACTCCATTTTCTTTGTGAGGATTTGTGTCTAGTATCGAATGGCAGTCAATTTGCCATCACATCTATACACGGATTCGAATAGGGTAAGAGGCTTATATGGAATTTTTTGAAAAGCTCACCAATCTGGCAGCAAAAGTTCGGTTGCAAGGCCCCGCCATCCAAACAGAAGAAGCAACAAAAAACGCTTTCGTAATGCCTTTTATCAACACGGTTTTGGGTTACGACGTGTTTGATCCACAGGAGGTAACGCCTGAGTTTGTCTGCGACATAGGGACAAAAAAAGGCGAAAAAATCGACTACGCGATTATGAAAAACGGAGAGGTTCAAATACTCATCGAATGCAAAAAAATCGGCGAGTCATTGAGCATTAATCACGCATCACAGCTGTTTCGATACTTTCACGTCACAAGCGCAAGAATCTCAATTCTCACGAACGGCCAGGTCTACAGGTTTTTCACCGACCTGGATGCACCTAATAAAATGGACGAAAAACCATTTTTAGAATTAGATTTGCTGGACATTGATGAGTACTCCGTACCGGAGCTGATAAAGCTTACAAAGTCGGCCTTTGATGTCGACTCAATCATCAATGCTGCGGGGGAGTTGAAATACGTCAGCCAGCTAAAGAAGCTTATTGGCGCCCAAGTCAGTAAACCTGAAGACGACTTCGTGAAATTTTTCGCATCCCGCGTTTACGAGGGAGCAATCACGCAGAAAGTCCGTGAGCAATTTTTCGAACTGACACGAAAAGCGTTAGCTCAGTTTCTGAATGACCAAATCAATGACCGGCTCAAGTCAGCTATGAGCGGCGCCATTCAGCCGACGGTAGCGTCACTGACGATGGCGAACAGCACAAATGTCGACATTCAGGATCGAGACGAGTCAGAAGATAAAATCCTGACAACGCTTGAAGAGCTTGAGGGCTATCACATCGTTCGGGCTGTCGTCCGCTCCGTTGTCGATGCCAAAAGAATCGTTCAACGAGACACCCAAAGTTATTTTGGCATCCTGCTGGACGACAACAATCGTAAACCGATTTGTCGCCTTCACTTCAACAGAAGTCAGAAATACCTCGGAATATTCGACGAGGAGAAAAATGAGACTCGGCATGCTATCTCATCCATTGATGAGATTTATGAGTACGCCGATCAGTTGAAAAGGACCGTGGGCTATTACGCCTGAAGGCCAGATTAGATCGAGCAACACTTATTCAATACGAGTGAAATCTGTGGCGAGCGGGCTTGTCCCGCGTTGGGGTGCGAAGCGCCCCTGATGAAGACAAATGTGTGTATCAGACACTCCTCTGCGCCTGGTTTTGGGGCTGCTGCGCAGCCCAACGCGGGACAAGCCCGCTCACCACAAGAATGCGCTTGCCTGAAATTATTTATGCAAGACTCAAGACTTTAGTGTGAAATTTTAACTCTTTAAAATCAGTGAGTTATTTTAAGTTTGATAAGAGCTTGCTTCCGCTGGGCTGCGCAGCAGCCACCGAACCAAGCGAAGCGTTCCTACCGAAAAAATATCCACCGTCAGCATTGGGGCAGCTTTGCGGTCCTACGGAAGCCAGCGCCCTCGCCACAGTTTCAGTGCCCACCGCTCGATCTCATCGTGCTCCACACCTTTCTCACACCCCTTTCACGCCTCCCCGACAAATCCCTATCTAGACTTCCCCTATCAGCCGTGAAACGGCCAGGGAGCAAGCAATGTGGCGGTATGCAGTAATGCTGTGTGCGGTGGTGTGGCTATCGGGTTGCCAGTCAACCCATCAGGAATTGCTGGCTCGGGGCTATCCGCCCGCCTTTGCCGATGGTTTTGACGATGGGTGCAGCAGCGGCCGCCAGGCGGCGGGGGTGATCACCGGGGTGTTTCGCAAAAACGTGCCGCGTTACCTGAAAGACCGGGTCTACGCCGAAGGCTGGGAGGATGGTTTTCGCCAGTGCAAGGCCATGCACGAGAACGAGGAGCTGCGCGACTACAAGGACAATCACTGGGATGACCGTGAACGCGCCTGGCAACAGGAGAAGAACCGGGATGCTGCGCGGGCCTATCGCTCGCAATAGGTCGCTTTCAGACATTCATCGAAACTAAAGCGCGGCGAACATGGCCCAAGCTCCATAGAGGGAGAACGTCATGAGCCGAGCTTTTGTAAATGAGGACAACGCCGCCGCCCAGGCAGATCAGCCGGTGGAGCGCCAGGTCAGTGAGCAGCCCAATCGCCTGACCGCGCAAGGGTTGGCGCAATTGCAGGCCAAGGTTACGCAGCTACAAGCCGCGCACAGCGCCGAGTCCGCCAAGGGCGAACAGGCCGATAAGCAGCGCCAGGCCGACCTTGAGCGGGATTTGCGCTACTTCAACCAGCGCGTGCAAAGCGCCCAGGTGGTGGCGCCCGCTACGTCTACCGACAAGGTGCAGATCGGCAACTGGGTGACGTTCGCCAATGAGCATGACGAGCAGCAGCGCATTCAATTGGTCGGGGAAGACCAGGCCGATGCCGGCGCCGGCCTGATCAACTGGGGCTCGCCCCTGGGCCGTGCCTTGCTGGGCGCCCAGGTGGGGGACGAGGTACTGTGGAAGCGCCCCGTCGGCGACCAGTTGATCGAAGTGCTGCGCATCGAGGCCGAGGCCTAGACGATGCCTTGGGCCAGCATCGCGTCGGCAACCTTGACGAAGCCCGCAATGTTCGCGCCCTTCGCGTAGTTGATCCGACCGTTCTCTTCACCGTAGTGCACACAGGCATGGTGGATCGACTGCATGATGTTGTGCAGCTTGCTGTCCACTTCACCGGCGGTCCACAACAGGCGCATGGCGTTCTGCGACATCTCCAGGCCGCTTACGGCGACGCCGCCGGCATTCGATGCCTTGCCCGGCGCAAACAGGATGCCCGCCTCGATAAAGATATCCACAGCCTCAAGGGTGGTCGGCATGTTGGCGCCTTCGGCCACGCAGATGCAGCCGTTGCGCAGCAGCGTGCGGGCCGCTTCGGCGTCGAGTTCGTTCTGGGTAGCGCATGGCAGGGCAATGTCGCAGGCCAGCTCCCAAGGGGTTTTGCCGGCGCGGAACTCCAGGCCGTAACGGCCGGCCAGTTCGCTGATGCGCCCGCGCTGCACGTTTTTCAGCTCCAGCAGCGCCGACCATTGTTCCTCGGTCAAGCCGCTTTCGGCGTAGAGCGTGCCTTCGGAGTCAGACAGGGAAATCACCTTGCCGCCCAGGTCCATGACCTTGCGCGCCGCGTATTGGGCGACGTTGCCGGAGCCGGAGACCGCGACACGCTTGCCTTCCACTCGCAGGCCGTCGCGCTTGAGCATTTCTTCGGCGAAGTACACACACCCGAACCCGGTGGCTTCCGGGCGGATCAGGCTGCCGCCGTAGGTCATGCCCTTGCCGGTCAGCACCGAGGTGAATTGGTTGCTCAGGCGCTTGTACTGGCCGAACAGGAAGCCAATCTCACGGGCGCCCACGCCGATGTCGCCGGCCGGCACGTCCACGTCTGCACCGATATGGCGGTACAGCTCGCTCATGAACGCCTGGCAGAAGCGCATGACTTCGGCATCGCTCTTGCCTTTGGGATCAAAATCCGAGCCGCCCTTGCCGCCGCCCATGGGCAGCGAAGTCAGGGAATTCTTGAAGGTCTGCTCGAAGGCGAGGAATTTCAGCACCCCCAGGTTTACCGACGGGTGGAAACGCAGGCCGCCCTTGTAGGGGCCGATGGCGCTGTTCATCTGGATACGAAAGCCGCGGTTGACCTGGACCTTGCCGTGATCATCCACCCACGACACCCGAAAGGTAATCGCGCGCTCCGGCTCGCAGATGCGCTCCAGGATGCCCGAGGCCAGGTAATGGGGATTGGCTTCAAGAAACGGCCACAGGCTGCGTAGGACTTCTTCTACGGCCTGGTGGAATTCCGGCTGGTCGGGGTCGCGTTTTTTCAGGCGGGCGAGGAAGGATTCGACGGATTCGATCATGAAAAGTCTCGGCAAATTGATTGTTTTTAAATGAGATTGAGCCGGACTTTATCAATTCATGCCGCACCGCGACAGGGCAAAATGTCGCTTTTGTGAATTTAAATGGTGCATTAGATATAAATAAACCCAGGAAATAGGGATTTATCGCACCCAAAAGGGGATCGCCAAGGCAGGTTATGCACCAGCAGGGAAAACGCTATCGGGGGCAAGCCCCCTCCCACTTTTGATCGGTGTGGGTCAGGAAAAATGTACAAAAAAAAACGGAGTCCGAGGACTCCGCTTTTTTCACACCAGCCGGATCAGGCCAGTTTTTTGTGCCGTACACGGTGCGGCTGGGCAGCCGCTTCGCCCAGGCGCTTTTTACGGTCCGCTTCGTACTCGGTGTAGTTGCCTTCGAAGAACACCGCTTGCGAGTCGTCTTCGTACGCCAGGATGTGGGTCGCGACCCGGTCAAGGAACCACCGATCGTGAGAGATCACAATGGCGGCGCCCGGGAAGTCCAGCAGGGCTTCTTCCAGGGAACGCAGGGTTTCAACGTCGAGGTCGTTGGACGGTTCGTCGAGCAGCAGGACGTTGCCGCCCTCTTTCAGGGTCAGGGCCAGGTGCAAGCGACCGCGCTCACCACCGGACAGGTCCTTGACGAACTTCTGCTGGTCGCCGCCCTTGAAGTTGAAACGGCCGACGTAGGTGCGCGACGGGATTTCATAGTTGCCGATGCGGATCTGGTCGGAACCGTCGGAAATTTGCTGGAACACAGTCTTGCTGCCATCCAGGTCTTCGCGGCTCTGGTCCACACAGGCCAGTTGCACGGTTTCGCCGATTTCGATGCTGCCCGAATCCGGCGTTTCCTTGCCCATCAGCATGCGGAACAGGGTGGATTTACCCGCACCGTTACCACCAATGACGCCGACGATCGCGCCTTTTGGCATGGAGAACGACAGGTTGTCGATCAGCACGCGGTCGCCATAGCCTTTGCACACGTTCTTGAACTCGATGACCTTGTCACCCAGGCGCGGGCCGGCCGGGATGTAGATCTCGTTGGTTTCGCTGCGCTTCTGGAATTCCTGCGACTGCATTTCTTCGAAGCGTTGCAGACGGGCCTTGGATTTGGACTGGCGGGCCTTGGCGCCTTTGCGCACCCACTCCAGTTCTTCCTTCATGGCTTTTTCGTGGGCCGATTGCTGCTTGGATTCGGCGGCCAGACGGTCGGACTTGGCTTCGAGCCAACCGGAGTAGTTGCCCTCGTAAGGGATACCGGCGCCACGGTCGAGCTCGAGGATCCAGCCGGCAACGTTGTCGAGGAAGTAGCGGTCGTGCGTGATCGCAACCACGGTGCCCGGGAAATCGTGCAGGAAGTGCTCCAGCCAGGCGACGGAGTCGGCGTCCAGGTGGTTGGTCGGTTCGTCGAGCAGCAGCATGTCGGGAGCGGACAGCAGCAGGCGGCACAGGGCCACACGACGTTTTTCACCACCGGACAGGAATTCGACCTTGGCGTCCCAGGCCGGCAGGCGCAGCGCATCGGCGGCGACTTCCAGCTGGCGCTCCAGGTTGTGACCGTCGCCGGCCTGCAGGATGGCTTCGAGCTTGGCTTGTTCAGCGGCCAGCTTGTCGAAGTCGGCGTCCGGTTCAGCGTAGGCGGCGTAGACCTCGTCCAGGCGGGCCTGGGCGTCCTTGATCACGCTGACGGCCTCTTCGACCACTTCACGCACGGTCTTGGTCGGGTCCAGGATCGGCTCCTGGGGCAGGTAACCGATGTTCAGTTCCGGCATCGGGCGGGCTTCGCCTTCGAACTCGGTGTCGACGCCGGCCATGATTTTCAGCAGCGTGGACTTACCCGAACCGTTGAGGCCGAGCACGCCGATCTTGGCGCCGGGGAAGAAGGACAGCGAAATGTTTTTCAGGATTTCCCGCTTCGGAGGGACAACTTTTCCCAGCCGATGCATGGTGAAGACGTATTGAGCCATGGTGAACCTAGCGTCAGTGACTGATGAATTAAGCGGGCGAAGCCCGTGCCAGGCCATGCGCCGCGCGGGCCGTTGACTATCATCAATGCCAGCGAGCGGAAAAAGCCTGAATGTCTGGGGCTGGAACGCCCCCGCGTAACCGGCAAAGCTACCTGAATGCGCTTGGTCAGTCCAGCCAAGCGGGGCTGGCACTTTGCCACAAGTCAAGGCATGCTAGCCGCCCTTCGGGCGTCCGGCTTATAGTGCACGTCGCGCGCCAGTCCAGCCAAACCGCAGGATCACAGCTTGTCCAAAGTCACGCCGCCAACGCCCTTGCGCGCCGCTCATGTAGCGCCGGGAACGCCCCTGCACGGCACCCTCAAAGGCGCATTGGCGACGCTTGTCCTCCTGCTGCTCGCGTTATTGTTCTGGCAACTGCTGGACCAGTTGCAGCAAAACCAGAAAAACCAACAGCAATACACCATCGACTACAGCGCCGACCTGGCTGAACAGATCAGCCTGAGCATGGCCCTGAGCGCAAAAATTGCCCTGAACCTGCTACCGATGGTCGAGCCGCCGCGCGACATCGAACAGCAACAGGCCTTGACGCGCACGTTGCAGCGTTCGCTGCCGGAACTGCGCAGTATCGCCCTGCTCGCGCCCAGCGGCGCGATGATCAGCGACAGCGCCAATGACAGCCAGGACAGCGCCTGGCTGGAAGAGCTGGTGCAGCGCAGCCACGGCCAACCCTACTACCTGAGCAATAACAACGACGGCACCCTCATCTATCTGCTGCTGCACCAGCCCAGCGGCGGCTCAAGGATGTACTGGGCGCTGCGCCTGGCACCCGAGTACCTGGTCAACCTGACCCGCCAGGACAGCCAGGGCCAACGGCCGATGTGGGCCATCGAGAACCGCCTGAACCACCGTGTGGTCAGCCGCGACAGCGGCATGCCGGCGCAATGGGGCGACGCCCTGACCCCGGATGACCTGAATAAAAGCGTGCTGGTCACGCCCCTGAGCAAAAGCGACTGGCAGTTGCGCGGGATGTTCGACCGCGCAGCCGTGCTGGAACAACTGCTGCCGGCGTTTATCGGTAAATGCCTGCTGGGCCTGGCCTTCTCGCTGATCCCCGTGATCGTGTTGCTGAATATGCGTCGCCGCCAGCGCCAGGTGCATGAAGGCCGGCGTCGGTATCAGGATATTTTCGAAGGCACCGGCGTCGCCCTGTGCGTACTTGACCTGTCGGGCCTGAATGCATTCTTTGGCAAGGTGAACTTGCAGACCCGCGAGCAACTGCACGCCTGGCTGCAAAGCTCCCCCGAGGAATGCCGGCAGTTGCTCACCGAACTGCGCATCACCGAGATCAACCAGGTGGCGGTGAGCCTGCTCAGAGTGGGCTCCTGCGAGGAAGCGTGGGAGCGGCTGATCGATGATTGCCCGCGCAACACCACGTCCATCGGACATCAGATACTCGAAGCGGTCCTGACCCAACAGAATCAGCTTGAGTTGGAAATCCAGCTCAAGGATGTAGCCGGCAACGAACAATACCTTTGGATGGTGATGCGCCTGCCGGAACAGCAGGACGACTTCAAGGCGGTGATCCTCAGCATCAGCGACATCACCAGCCGCAAGCTGATCGAACTGTCGTTGGTGGAACGTGAAAGCTTCTGGTCGGATGTGGTGCGTACCGTGCCCGACCACTTGTATGTGCAGGACGTGATCAGCCAGCGCATGATCTTCAGCAACCACCATCTGGGCCACACCCTCGGCTATACCAAGGCCGAACTGCAGCAAATGGGCGAGTATTTCTGGGAAATCCTGCTGCACCCCGAAGACGCCGAGCATTACCACGATTTGCGCCAGCAGCAACGCCAGGCCGGCTACGCGACGCAGTTGCACTGCCAGTTGCGCTTTCGCCATCGCAACAACCAATGGCGGCGCTTTGATATCCGCGAGCAGGCCCTGGCGCGGGACAAGTCGGCGCAAGTCACGCGCATCATCGGTGTGGCCAAGGACATCACCGACCAGATCGAAGCCAGCGAGTCCCTGCGCGACAGCGAAAAGCGCTACCGCATGCTGGCCGAAAGCATCAGCGACGTGATCTGCTCCACCGACAGCCAACTGGCCCTCAACTACATCAGCCCGTCGGTCAACGCCGTGCTGGGTTACGACGTGGACTGGGTATTCAAGAACGGCTGGCAGTCGATCATCGCCAACCCCCAGCAACTGACCGGCATCTATAGCTTGCTGGAACAGGTCAGCCGGGCGCTGGGCGATCCCGACGCGCTGAACAGACTCCGCGATCAAGTGCAGACCCAATTGTTCCTGTTCGACTGCCTGCGCGCCGACGGCCGCAAGGTGCCGATCGAGCTGCGCCTGGTGCTGGTATGGGATGAGCACGGCGCCTTCGAAGGTGTCCTCGGCGTGGGCCGCGATATCAGCCAGCAACGCCGCGCGGAAAAAGACCTGCGCATGGCCGCCACCGTATTCGAACACTCCACGTCGGCGATCCTGATCACCGACCCGGCCGGTTATATCGTGCAGGCCAACGAGGCGTTCAGCCGGGTCAGCGGTTATGCGGTAAGCGATGTACTCGACCAGTTGCCGAACATGCTCACCGTCGACGAACAACAGGAAGCCCACCTGCGCTATGTGCTCAAGCAATTGCACCAGCACAGCACCTGGGAAGGCGAAGTGTGGCTCAAGCGCCGTAACGGCGAGCACTACCCGGCCTGGGTCGGCATTACGGCGGTGTTCGACGACGAAGGCGACCTGGCCAGTTATGTGTGTTTCTTCAGTGATATCAGCGAACGCAAGGCCAGCGAACAGCGCATCCACCGCCTGGCCTATTACGACGCCCTGACCCACCTGCCCAACCGCACGCTGTTCCAGGACCGCCTGCACACCGCGCTGCAATCAGCCGAACGGCAGAAGTCGTGGGTGGTGCTGATGTTCCTCGACCTCGACCGTTTCAAGCCGATCAACGACTCCCTGGGCCACGCGGCCGGCGACCGCATGCTCAAGGAAATGGCGACCCGCCTGCTCGGCTGCGTGGCCGAAGACGACACCGTGGCACGCATGGGCGGCGACGAGTTCACGTTGCTGCTGCAACCGCGGGTCAACCGCGAAATGGCGCTGAACCGCGCGATCCATGTGGCCGAGCAGATCCTCGCCAGCCTGGTGAAGCCCTTCGTGCTGGAGGGTCGCGAGTTCTTTGTAACCGCCAGTATCGGCATCGCACTCAGCCCCCAGGACGGCAACGAGCTGAGCCAGTTGATGAAAAACGCCGACACCGCGATGTATCACGCCAAGGAACGCGGCAAGAACAACTTCCAGTTCTACCAGGCCGATATGAACGCCAGCGCCCTGGAACGCCTGGAACTGGAGAGCGACCTGCGCCACGCCCTGGAGCAGGACGAATTCGTGCTCTATTACCAGCCGCAGTTCAGCGGCGACGGCAAACGCCTGACCGGCGCCGAAGCCCTGCTGCGCTGGCGCCACCCACGCCGTGGCCTGGTGCCGCCGGGGGACTTCATTCCGGTGCTTGAAGAGCTGGGCCTGGTGGTGGACGTGGGCGACTGGGTGATCAGCGAAGCCTGTCGCCAGCTCAAGACCTGGCACCAGAACAAGGTGCGAGTGCCGAAAGTCTCGGTGAACATCTCCGCGCGGCAGTTCTCCGACGGCCAACTGGGCACGCGCATCGCCACCATCCTCAAGGACACCGGCCTGCCACCGGCGTGCCTGGAGCTGGAGCTGACCGAAAGTATCCTGATGCGCGAAGTCAACGAAGCCATGCACATCCTCGACAGCCTGAAAAACCTGGGCCTGAGCATCGCGGTGGACGACTTCGGCACCGGTTATTCGTCCCTCAACTACCTCAAGCAATTCCCCATCGACGTGCTGAAAATCGACCGCACCTTCGTCGATGGCCTGCCCTCCGGCGAACAGGATGCACAAATCGCCCGCGCCATTATCGCCATGGCCCACAGCCTCAACCTGGCGGTGATTGCCGAAGGTGTGGAAACCCATGAGCAGCTGGACTTCCTGCGCGAGCATGGTTGCGACGAGGTGCAGGGGTATCTGTTCGGGCGGCCGATGCCGGCACATCGGTTCGAGGCGCAGTTCAGCAATGATGCGCTGTTCATGTTCGATTGAGCAGTGTGATGAGGCCGGCACAGTCACCACCCATCCCGAGATGAGCCCCGCTTGTCCGCGACATGATGTCCTTTCATATGCCATCTAAAACCCATTGGGTTAGAATGCCCTCCTTTTCTGCCCCCGATCCTTGAGGACCGCCATGTTCAGCCGTGATTTGACTATTGCCAAGTACGACGCCGATCTCTTCGCCGCCATGGAGCAAGAAGCCGTGCGCCAGGAAGAGCACATTGAGCTGATCGCTTCGGAAAACTACACCAGCCCTGCGGTGATGGAGGCTCAAGGTTCGGTTCTGACCAACAAGTACGCCGAAGGCTACCCAGGCAAGCGCTACTACGGTGGCTGCGAGTACGTCGACGTGGTTGAGCAACTGGCCATCGACCGTGCAAAAGAACTGTTCGGCGCCGATTACGCAAACGTCCAGCCACACGCCGGCTCCCAAGCCAACAGCGCCGTGTACCTGGCCCTGCTGCAAGGCGGCGACACCATCCTGGGCATGAGCCTGGCCCACGGTGGTCACCTGACCCACGGCGCCAGCGTTTCCTCCTCCGGCAAGCTGTACAACGCCGTTCAGTACGGTATCGATGCCAACGGCCTGATCGACTACGACGAAGTCGAGCGCCTGGCGGTCGAGCACAAGCCAAAAATGATCGTGGCCGGGTTCTCTGCCTACTCGCAGATCCTCGACTTCCCACGCTTCCGCGCCATCGCCGACAAGGTGGGCGCCTACCTGTTCGTCGACATGGCTCACGTAGCCGGTCTGGTCGCCGCTGGCGTCTACCCGAACCCTGTGCCTTTCGCTGACGTGGTGACCACCACCACCCACAAGACCCTGCGCGGTCCACGTGGCGGCCTGATCCTGGCGCGCGCCAACGCCGAGATCGAGAAAAAGCTGAACTCCGCCGTATTCCCGGGCGCCCAGGGCGGCCCACTGGAGCACGTGATCGCTGCCAAGGCGATCTGCTTCAAGGAAGCCCTGCAGCCTGAGTTCAAGACCTACCAGCAACAAGTGGTGAAAAACGCCAAGGCCATGGCCGGCGTGTTCATCGAGCGCGGTTTTGACGTAGTGTCCGGCGGTACTGAAAACCACCTGTTCCTGCTGTCCCTGATCAAGCAGGACATTTCCGGTAAAGATGCTGACGCTGCCCTGGGCAAAGCTTTCATCACCGTGAACAAAAACTCCGTGCCGAACGACCCACGTTCGCCGTTCGTGACTTCCGGCCTGCGCTTCGGCACCCCGGCTGTGACCACTCGTGGCTTCAAGGAAGCAGAGTGCAAGGAACTGGCCGGCTGGATCTGCGACATCCTGGCGGACCTGAACAACGAAGCCGTGATCGACGCGGTGCGTGAGAAGGTCAAGGCCATCTGCAAAAAACTGCCGGTATACGGCGCGTAATACAAAGAAGCCCACTGTAGGAGCGAGCTTGCTCGCGAAAAACGTCAACGATAACGCGTGCATCTTGGGTGCACGCGTTGCCTGTGAGTTCTTCGCGAGCAAGCTCGCTCCTACAGGTGGGCTTTTTTATGGTTCATCACGGAATCCCGGGAAACACAGAAACAAGAACGCCGATTTGATTGATGATGTTCGTGCGAGCAAACACATCTAAAAAACCGGCGTTCTTATGCGTGATATTAATACTTTCCTTCCTTTTTGGGAGGGCTTTTCTGTCGTCACGATCAAGCCCGATGGTGACGTTCTAAAGATCGATCTGATTCCCCACGCCACCCGATTCCCTTCCTGCGGCGGCTGCCAAAAACCTTGTTCAACCACTCATGAGTATTGCGAGCGAACCGTTCGTGATCTGCCCATTCTCGGTCGCGCGGTGCGCCTCAGCATTTTGCTCAGGCGTGTTGGCTGCCGCGACTGTGGAAAACGCATGGAGGCCGTCAGTTGGCTGGATCGCTATGCCCGCATGACGCGCCGCTTGGCCGAGGCGGTCATTCAGGCCTGCGAGCGCCTTCCCACCCTGCACGTGGCCCAGATGTTTGGACTGCATTGGGACACTGTTCGGTTGCTGGAGCGTCGAGCCTTGCAGGCGGTGTTGAGTGAGTTGCCGAAGGCGCAACCACGACGCCTGATCATGGACGAGTTCGCGTTATTCAAAGGTCATCGTTACGCCAGCGTTGTGCTGGATGCCGATACACGACGAGTGCTGTGGATCGGTGAAGGCCGTAGCCGAGCGGCAGTCAGGCCGTTCTTCGAGGAGCTGGGGCCGGAGGGCTGCGCTCGAATCGAAGCGGTGGCGATGGACATGAATACTGCTTTTGATCTGGAGGTTCGCCAGCATTGCCCGAAAGCGCGAGTGGTCTACGACCTTTTCCATGTGGTGGCCAAATATGGCCGAGAGGTGATTGATCGGGTCCGCGTCGACGAAGCTAATCGGCTGCGTCATAACAAGCCGGCTCGCAAGGTCATCAAGCAGGCACGATGGCTGTTGCTGCGTAACCCACAGAACCTGAAAACGCCGGAACAACAGGTCCATTTGCAGGATTTATTGGAGGCCAACCAATCGCTGATGACAGTTTATTTGATGAAGGCTGAACTCAAAACGCTCTGGACACCGAGCACTGCCTGGACCTGGAGATCGGCCTGGAAGCAATGGCTGCGCCATGCATATGAAAGTGAAATACCGGCTCTGATCCAGTTTGCCAAACGGCTAAAGGGTTATTGGCGGGGCATCGTCAGTCGGGTTCGCTGGCCGATGCACACCGGTCAGTTGGAAGGAATAAACAATCGAATAAAGGTCATCAAACGGATGGCGTACGGTTACCGGGATAGCGAATTCTTCTTCATGAAGATCAAGAGCGTCTTTCCCGGTAATCCGTGATGAACC
>NZ_CVTH01000009.1:0-203 GCF_900005955.1 Pseudomonas sp. 8 R 14
ACTTCCGGCGCAGTCGAAACGCAAAACTCCTTGGTAAACAAAGAGTTATGCAGAATAAGGCAGCGGATTGCTTCAGTTCATCGAAGCCCAGAAGGAGTTGATAGAGTCATGTTGTTTGACGCTATTAACGATTCGATCTTCTCGGTCGAAAGCGGAGAAAAAGAGGTGTTGACAGCAGCGTGTAACGCTGTAGAATTCGCCTC
>NZ_CVTH01000066.1:0-24840 GCF_900005955.1 Pseudomonas sp. 8 R 14
ATGACAGCCAGTACCGCTTTGTGGCGCCCCACGACCTTGCTGCCACCCTGGCCACCCACCGTGTCCTGATCGCCGCCGCTGCGCAGGTCATGCATGGCCTGCTGGCCTATAACCCGCGAGGGCATATCAACCTCACCGACGCCGAGGGCACCACCCTGTATTTCTGCGGGCTGGACATCACCCCCGTCGGCAGCCGCCTGCTCGAATCGGTCCAGGGCACCAACTGCACGGGCCTGGCCCTGGCCGAAGACCGCCTGGTGTACGTGCTGGCCGAGGAGAACTTCGGCAGCGGCCTGCGCCAACGCCGTATGCACTGCGCCGCCGCGCCGATCAGGAATGCCCAGGGCCAGACCCTGGCGATGCTGACCCTCACCGCCGAACCCGGCTGGTTTCACTTTCACACCCTCGGCACCGTGCAAGCGGCTGCCGAAGCGGTCTCCCGCCAGATGGACCTGCAAGCGCTGTTGGAAGAGCAGCAAACCGTGCTCGAAGTGCTTAACGAAGGCCTGGTGGTGCTCGATGAGCGCGGCTGCATCAAGGCGCTCAACCGTTATGCCCGGCAACTGTTCGGGGTGGGGCTGGAGCTGATCGGCAGCCCCTTCCAGCGCCTGGGCCGCAGTGAGCTGAGTGACGCCATGCTTCTACGCGGCGGCGAGCCGGTGCGTGACCTCGATTGCACGTTCCACCTGCACGACCGCAGCCAGCTCGCCTGCCTGGTCTCGGTGTGCCCGCTGGAGCAGGGCGGGGTGATCGTGTCCCTGCGCGAGAACCGCCGCATCCGTGAAATCACCCGACGCATCATCAGCACCCAGGCGCGCTACACCTTCGACACCATCCAGGGCACGTCGCGGGCGATCCAGGACGCGCTGCACCTGGGACGCATCGCCAGTCGCAGTGAATCCACCACCCTGATCCTCGGCGAAAGCGGCACCGGCAAGGAGCTGTTCGCCCAGGCCATCCACAACGCCAGCGACCGCGCCAACGGCCCGTTCGTGGCGGTCAACTGCGGCGCGATCCCACGGGACCTGGTGCAGAGCGAGCTGTTCGGGCACGTCGAAGGCGCGTTTACCGGCTCGGCCCGGGGCGGGTCGGCGGGCAAGTTTGAACTGGCGGATGGCGGCACCATCTTTCTGGATGAGATTGGCGATATGTCCTTCGACGCTCAGGTCAGCCTGCTGCGGGTGTTGCAGGAAGGCGAGATCACCCGCGTCGGCGCGAAAAGCTCACGGCCAGTGGACGTACGCATCATCGCCGCCACCCACCGCAACCTCAGCCAGGCGGTGGCCGAAGGCGCGTTCCGTGAAGACCTCTACTACCGCCTCAACGTCCTGAACCTGACCGTACCGCCGCTGCGCATGCGCCGTGAAGACATCCCGTTGCTGGCGCGGCACTTCCTCACGCGCTGTGTTCGTTCGCTGCGTAAAGCGGTGCAGGGCTTTGCCCCGGATGCGCTGGAACTGCTCTCGGCCTACGCCTGGCCAGGCAATGTGCGCGAGTTGGAAAACAGCATCGAACGCGCCACCAACCTGGCGACGGGCGAACTGATCCAGGCCGCCGATCTACCCCTGGAAACCAGACCGCGCGCCACGCTGCGCCACCACGAACCTCAGCCCGCCCAGGACCTGAGCAGCCACGAAATGCACGCCATCGTCGCCGCCCTCAAAAGCACCGGCGGCAACATCCGCCTGGCCGCCCGGCAACTGAACGTATCGCGGGGTGGGCTGTACAACAAGATGAGTCGGTTCGGGCTGAATGCCGCAGATTTTCGCGGCGCGTAAGATCGAAATGTGGCTCAACGCTGAAAGCGCGGCGGATAGGGCTGTCGTGGTGAGCGGGCTTGTCCCGCGCTGGGCTGCGCAGCAGCCCCAAAACCAGCCTCTACAGAGTGTCTGATACACCGCGATCTTCTTGACTGGGGCTGCTACGCAGCCCAGCGCGGGACAAGCCCGCTCGCCACAGGGAGATTTGTCAGGGTCTGAAAAGTTGTGTAGATACCCTTGCCCCGATAGCGGAGTGTCAGTTGACATCTACTTAACTGACCCACCGCCATCGGGAGCAAGCCCCCCCACATGTCTAACCGCGTTTCAGGCAGTTGATGGAGCGATCCACAGTGGTTTTGGCAATTTCCAGCAAATGCCACACCGCCAAGATCTTCGCCCGCTCCGGGCTTTCCAGTTGCTCCCCACAATCCAACGCAGTCGCCGACGCACTGTCGAGCAAACTGGCGGTGTAGAGCAGGGCATCTTCAAAGCTCAGGTCTTCGTTGACGGAGTGAAAGCCTTGGGTGGGGAGATAGTGATCGATGGCGCGGTTGAACGCGGCGCGGTCTTTGGCGGGATCGTGGGGTGGATCGGGTAGGACTTTGTTCATGGTGTAATTCCAACTGGTAGGTAAGGAACCGAACCTTTCGCGACTAAACGTCGGGTGGCGGCTGTACGCAGGTTAGTCGACCGGCCAGTTGAACCCGGCGCACCCGAAGGTGCCCTGCGCACAGCCACCATGAACATGGCGACAGCTTGCGCAAACTGGTAACGGGCGACTAAACCCGATCACTGATGAGCAGTGACGGACCGCAGACTAGCCACCGATTCCAGCAGGCACAAGGCGGCCAGGATTGTCTAGGAAACGTCCTGCAATTAAAAGGGACCGGCCTTGCTGGCCCTTTACAAACCATGACAAAACGCCACCAAACCAACAATGGAACGCGGTCAATGTGGGAGGGGGCAAGCCCTAATGCCAGTCAGTTAAGGAGGAACACTGTAACTGTGGTGAGCGGGCTTGCCCCGCGTTGGGCTGCGCAGCAGCCCCAAAACCTTCACCTCGATTGATTCTGGCACTCTGCGGTGACCTTATTGGGGCCGCTTCGCAGCCCAGCGCGGGGCAAGCCCGCTCACCACAGGTTACCGTTTGCACGTTCTATCTCTTAACTGATCGGTATTAGGGCAAGCCCCCACACACATTTTTACTGCGTTCAGGCAGTGGCTGCGTAAGCCATCTATTGATTGGTTTTTATCTGTACGAGCGGTCTGCCATGACGGATTTTGACGGCAACGCTGACGAGCTTTCGCTTCTGGCCGGAACACAGGGACGCGTTAAATGGCGGCCCTTTGCTTCTCTCCACAGCCGAGCCCCATGGACAACTCCGACATCGCCATCACCCTCGTCTTGATCTCCGCCTTCATGCACGCCACCTGGAATGCCGTCGTCCGCGCCGGCAGCAGCCGCTTCATGACCTTGGCCATGGTCGACGGTACCGCATTGCTGATCTGCCTGGCGGCGTTGCCGCTGGTCAATGTGCCAAACCCGCAGGTGTGGCGCTATGTGCTGGTTTCCGTGGTGCTCAATACGGTCTATCGATTGTTCTTGATCAAGGCCTATGAAACCGGCGATTTCGGCCAGGTCTACCCCGTGATGCGCGGCGTGCCGCCGGTGTTGGTCGCGCTGTTTTCCTACTTCTTGCTGTATGAGCAGCTGTCAGTCCAGGCCATGGCGGGGGTGCTGTTGATTTGCGGGGGGATTATCAGCCTGACGTTTGTGCGCAAGATGACGGCGCAGATGTTCAAGCCGATTCTGATGGCCGTGTGTGCGGGGGTGTTTATAGCGTCCTACACGGTGGTGGATGCCAAAGGGGTAAGAGCCAGTGAGACCGTGGTGCAGTACATCATTTATCTCACGGTATTCCAGAGCATTCCGATCCCGTTGCTGGCGTTTTTCAAGGAGCGGCCGGCATTCGAGCAGGCTGTACGTAGTCATTGGCGGGTGGGGGTGATGGGCGGCGTTTTGTACTTGGCGTCCTACGGCCTGGTGCTGTTTGCGCTGTCGCTGGACGCGGTGGCCAAGGTCTCAGCGCTGCGGGAAACCAGTGTTATTATCGGCGCCATCATTGCTGCGCTGTTCTTCCATGAGCGGTTCGGCTGGCGACGGATGCTTTCGGCGTTCGTCATTGTTTGCGGGATCATCCTGATCAAAGTGAGCACCTGATGGCCCAGCGCCCTCCACCCACGCCGATGCTTCAAGCCTTCGTCAGTGCCGCGCAGACCGGCAGTTTTGCGCGTGCTGCCTCCGAGTTGAATCTCACCGCCAGTGCCATCAGCCATCAAATTGCGGGGCTGGAAGAATGGTGGGGTGTGCAGTTGTTCGAGCGGCATTCGCGGGGTGTGAAACTCACTGCCGCAGGGCACGCGCTATTACCGGTGGCCGAGGATTTTTTCAATGCGCTTGAAGTGGTATTGCAGACACTCAATCCGAATACTCCCCAACCGCTGAGTCTCTCTTGCACCTCCTCGCTCTGTGCTGCGTGGCTGATTCCAAGAATGCACGGCTCGCACGCCGAGGCCTCACTCAACTTGGACCTGGTACTGACCAGCGCCGATATCAGCAGCACTCAGCTTGCGGCGCATCAATTTGACGTGGCGATCGTGATGGGGAATGGCGACTACCCGGACCATCACGTCGAACTGCTGATGCGCGATGCGGTGTTCCCGGTGTGCTCGCCGCAGTTCCAGCGGGTAAATGGCGATATTGCATGGGCGCAGATCGCGCAATATCCGTTGATTCACCGGGCCGACGATCATGTGTGCCCGGGGTGGGAAAGCTGGTTTGCCTTTCAGGGGCTAGCACCGCCGCCGTATCACCGTGGGCCGCGCTTTCCGGATTCCAGCCTGGCCATCAGCCTGGCGGCTAAGGGTGGCGGGATTGCCTTGGGTCGCACGGCGTTGGTCTATGACGCCTTGACGGACGGCTCGTTAGTCGCTCTGCAGGCTCCAGTGATGATGTCGCCCGTCGCGTACTACATCATTTGTCGAAGCGGACGACGGGCCGAACCGGCGATTGCCCGACTGTTTGAGTGGCTCAAGGCCCAGGCTGAGGTGTTTGTGCGTGAGGTGGCGGCCTTTCAGGATCGCTGATCAATTGCCCTCAGCCTCCACTGTTCTCCGACGTCACAATCTGCGGCGCGATATGCACCCGATGCCGCCCCGGATCAAACCCCTCGGCACTCTGCAATTCCACCAGCAACTGCACCAGCGCGTTCGCCGTCTGCCTGGGCTGGGAATCCATCACCACATCGATCAACCCCTGGCTCAGTGCCTGGCGTGACAGCGCCGTGGACTCCTGCAAAATGCAGCACAACGCCGGGCGCTTGGGCAGTTGCGCGAGGGCGCTGATGATGCCGTCGCCGCCGCCGCCCACCACACACAAGCCGCGCAGGTCGGTGTGGCGGGTGAGCAGGTCGAGGGTGGCTTCTTCGGTGATGTCGCAGTTGTCCAGGTTGATCAGCGGCTCCAGCGGTTTGAGCCCCGGGGCGTGTTCGGCGAGGTAGCTGTGCAGGCCTTCGACCCGTGCCTGGTGACCGAGGAAGCGATGGCCGCCGAGCAGGATCGCCACGCTGCCTTTGCGTGCGCCGCAGGTGCGGGCGAGCAGCCAGCCCATGGTGCGCCCGACCACGTGGTTGTCCTGGCCCACATAGGGTTCAAGGGCTTGCTCGTGAATATCCGAGAGCAGGGCCACCACCGGCACACCGGCCTCGCGGATCTGCGCCAGGCAGGCGTTGATCAGCGGGTGGGCGAAGCTGACCACCGCCAGGCCATCGCACTGCACGGCCAGTTGTTCGATCTGCGCGACGATGGCGCTGGGTGTGCGGTCGTTGATGTAGTCGAATTGGCAGGTCAGGTTGGCGGTGGCGTGATGCTGCGCCGCCTCGCTGATCGACTGCGCCAGGTGGGCATAGAACGCCTGGGCGGTGCCCAGCAGCAGGATGCCGAAGCGATAAGTCGGCCGGCGTTCGCGTATGCGTTGGCCGATCAGCCGCGCCGCAAAATAGCCCACCGCTTCGGCGGCCTGGAACACCTGCTCGGCCGTCTGCGGATTGACTGGCGCACGCGCATTCAGCACGCGGTCGACGGTGGCCACGCTGAGGCCCGCATGGGCGGCGACGGTGGCGATGGTCGGGCGTTTATTGTTGTTCATGACAGCCCCCTTGAGCGTCTTGATAGAAAACTATCAAGCCCCGCTGGGCCTGGATGATAGCTTGATAGGGAATGGATTCAAGGCCTTGAGAGTGATTTAGCCGCGCTCTATCGTTGGTTTCGCAAAGCACCTGAAACCTCTCGCTTGCGGAGAACAATAACAATGCCTGAACACACCGCTCACACCGCTCGGCGCGACTACAGCCTCACCGGCCCCGAAGCCGCCCGCGCGGCGGAAAAAGGCCTGGTCTCGGCCAGTTGGTACCAATCGCCGATTTCCCGTAAACGCATGAAAGAACTGATGCAACGCCGCGACGGCCCGGCCTTGCTCGACACCGCTATGTGGGTGAGTGCACTGTTCGCCACCGGCTTCGGCGGTTACTGGTTCTGGGGCACGTGGGCCTGCGTACCGTTCTTCCTCGCCTATGGCGTGCTGTACGGCACCGCGTCCAACCCGCGCTGGCACGAAACCGGCCACGGCACCGCGTTCAAGACCCGCTGGATGAACGACGTGCTGTACCAGGTCGCAAGCTTCATGTGCATCTTCGAACCCCACGTGTGGCGCTGGAGCCATGCCCGGCACCACACCGACACCATCGTCGTCGGCCGCGACCCGGAGATCGTCGAGCCACGCCCGCCGAGCCTGCCGATGATGTTTCTCAGCCTGTTCAACCTGCCCCTGGCCTGGAAGACCTTCAGCGGCGTGGCGCGCCATGCCATCGGCCAGATGAGTGCCCAGGAGGCGGACTTCATTCCCGAATCCGAGTGGCCGAAGGTGTTCCGTGCTGCGCGTATCTGGGTCGGCATTTATGCGCTGGTGATCGGCACCGCGTTGTACCTGCACAGCTGGCTGCCGCTGATGCTGGTCGGGCTGCCCAGTATCTACGGCGCCTGGCTCGGCTACGTGTTCGGCCTCACCCAGCATGTGGGCCTGGCCGAAGATGTGCTTGACCACCGCAGCAACTGCCGCACCATCTACATGAACCGCGTGCTGCGTTTTATCTACATGGACATGAACTACCACCTCGAACACCACATGTACCCGATGGTGCCGTACCACGCATTGGCGCAATTGCACGAAGAGATCCGCAGCGACTGCCCGCCGCCGTACGCCAACCTGTTCGAGGCGTACAGGGAGATCATCCCGACGATCTGGAAGCAGCGCAGCGATCCGACTTACTTCGTCCAGCGTCCCATCCGCCCCAGTGCTGAACCGGCCGCCAGGGCCCCGATGCATGCAGAAGCCACTGCCGGCTGAATCCCACCCAAGAACAAGAGAAAACGCCATGAACGATCAATGGATCGACGTCTGCGCCGTGGGCGAAATAGACGCGGAAGACGTGCTGCGCTTCGACCACGGGGCGCACACCTACGCGGTATTCCGCTCGGCGGACAATGAGTTTTTCGCCACCGCCGGCCTGTGTACCCACGAGAAAATCCACCTCGCCGACGGCTTGGTGATGGACCATGTGATCGAGTGCCCCAAGCACAACGGGCGCTTCGATTACCGCTCGGGCAAGGCCCTGGGCGCGCCGGTGTGCGTCAACCTCAAGACCTACCCGGTACGGGTCGAAGCGGGGCGGGTTTTGCTCGCCGTCACGGCTTGATGATGGACGCCGCCCTGATCATCGTCGGCGCCGGCCATGCCGGTGGCCGCGCGGCACTGACCCTGCGTGAAGAAGGCTACAGCGGACGCCTGATCCTGATCGGCGACGAGCCGCACGTGCCCTACGAGCGGCCGCCCCTGTCCAAGGGCCTGTTGCAAGGCAACATGGACCTGGCCGGCTGCAGCCTGTGCGACAGCGCCCGGCTCGCCGAGTTGGGCATCGAACATATCGCCGGTAACCCGGTCAGCCAATTGGACCCGCCGCAACACCGCCTGCAATTGGCCGACGGCCAGTGGTTGAGCTACTCCGGGCTGTTGCTGGCCACTGGCGGCAGGGCGCGACGCTTGCCCCAGGCGCAGGCCAACGTGCTGTACCTGCGCACCCATGATGAAGCGCTGGCGCTGAAATCCGCGTTGCGGCCCGGCGCGCGGCTGGTGATTGTCGGCGGCGGGTTTATCGGCCTGGAAGTCGCGGCCACGGCGCGCGGCCTGGGCTGCGAGGTGACGGTGCTCGAAGCCGGGCCGCGCTTGGCGGGCCGGGTGCTGGCGCCGGTCATCTCCGAAGCGCTGCTGCAGGTGCATCGGCAACAGGGTGTCGACGTACGCTTGAATGTGGCGTTGGAGTCGATCCATGCAGAGGCGGTGCAACTGGTGGACGGGCAGTTACTGCCCTGCGACCTGGTGGTGGTCGGCATCGGCATGCAACCGAATATCGAGCTGGCCGTGGCG
The DNA here is from genome assembly GCF_900005955.1 of Pseudomonas sp. 8 R 14. Classification (NCBI taxonomy): domain Bacteria; kingdom Pseudomonadati; phylum Pseudomonadota; class Gammaproteobacteria; order Pseudomonadales; family Pseudomonadaceae; genus Pseudomonas; species Pseudomonas sp. 8 R 14. The sequence goes on from NZ_CVTH01000066.1 coordinate 8,302, forward strand.
GCGGGGCTGGAGGTGGGGCAGGGCATTCGCGTCGACGCGCACCTGCGCACCAGCGCGCCGGACATCTACGCGGCAGGTGACGTGTGCGAGTTTCGCCTCGGCGGTGAGTACCAGCGCCAGGAAACCTGGCGCAATGCCGAGGCCCAAGGGCGGCATGCGGCGCTGAACATGCTCGGGCGTGATGAGCCGTTCGAAGCGCTGCCCGGCTTCTGGTCCGACCAGTACGACTGGGGCTTGCAGACCGTGGGCGTGATCACGCCGCTGACCGTCAGCCGTGCCTTGCCGGGCGCGGGCCTGTTGCTGTTCTACCTCGACGCCGACCAGCGCTTGCAAGGCGCCTGCGGCTGGAGCCCCGGCAACAGCGTGGCCAAGGACATCAAGCTGTGCGAACGCCTGATCAACGCGCGCATCGCCCTGAACGCGGCCAGCCTGGCCGACCCCGACGTGTCCCTCAAACACCTGCTGCGAGGCTGATATGCGCCAATTCCTGGTATTCCAATCCCTCTGGGCGATGCACACCGAGCCCGGCCCCATGGAGGCCCAACTCGACCGCATCAAGGCCGCCGGTTTCGACGGCATTACCGATCACTACTGGCACGCCGCCGATGTCGCGCGCCTGCACGCCGCCGCCACGGCGCGGGGCCTGCAGATCGAAGGCCAGTTGTTCCCGCAAAGCGTCGACGACCTGGCGGCGGCACTGGATGTGATCAGCCGCCACGGCTGCCACCACCTCACCCTGCAAGCCGATGTGCGCCCGCGCACCCAAACCGAGGCCGCCCGTTTGATCGAAGGCTGGCAACGCCTGGCCGAGCAGGTGGACTTTCCGGTGCTGCTGGAAACCCACCGCTATCGCCTGACCAACGACCTGCTGTTCACCCTCGACCTGCTGGCGCAGATGCCCGATTTGAAGCTGCTGGCCGACCTGTCTCACTACGTGGTCGGCCGCGAGTTGCCCGAGCCCGGCGCCGCCGAAGACGATGAGCAGATCCGCACGATCCTGCGCCACAGCTGGGGCTTTCATGGCCGTGTGGCCAGCAGCGAACAGGTGCAGGTGTCGCTGGCGTTCCCCCAGCACCAGGCCTGGGTGCAGCGCTTTACCCAGTGGTGGCGCTACGGGATCGAGGACTGGCTGGCCCGCCCCGAGACCCCGCACAGCCTGTCCTTCACCTGCGAACTGGGCCCGCCGCCCTATGCCATCACCGGCGCCGATGGGCGTGAAATCAGTGACCGCTGGGCCGAGGCGTTGCAGCTCAAGGCCTTGATTCGCGACGTGTGGCAGGCGTGTCGGAAATGATCTGCTAACCTGCGCGGGTTCACTCCCGCCCTTAGCCTGGATTTGCCCCATGCCGACTTCCTCCGTTCAGCCGCCTCTTGAACCGCAGTCCGTCTGCCACCCGATCACCAGCAGCGCGATCTTTATGGTCGCCACCATCGCCCCCGGCAGTGAAGACAGCGTGCGCGCCTGGTGCGCAGACATCGCCGGGCTGGTGCGTTCGGTGGGCAAGCGCGTGCCGGCGGGCAACCTCACCTGCGTCTGCGGCTTTGGCTCGCAGGCCTGGGACCGTTTGTTCGGCGCACCGCGCCCGGCGGCGTTGCACCCGTTTCGGGAGTTCGGTGTAGAAGGGCGCATGGCGGTGTCGACGCCCGGCGACATCCTCCTGCATATCCGCGCCGAGCAGATGGACCTGTGCTTTGAACTCGCTACCCAGCTGATGACAGCGTTGGGCGATAGCGTGAAGGTGGTGGATGAAGTCCAGGGTTTCCGCTACTTCGACATGCGCAGCATCATTGGCTTTGTCGACGGCACCGAGAACCCGGTGGGGCGCAAGGCCGTGGGTTTCACTATCGTTGGCGACGAAGATCCCGGATTCGAAGGCGGCAGCTACGTGCTGGTGCAGAAATACCTGCACAACATGACCGCCTGGAACGGCCTGACGGTGGAAGCCCAGGAGAAGGTGATCGGGCGTACCAAACTGTCGGATATCGAGTTAGGCGAAGACGCCAAGCCGAGCAATGCCCATAGCGCCCTGACCGTGATCACCGACGAGAACGGCGAAGAAGTGAAAATCCTGCGCGACAACATGCCCTTCGGCCGCCCCGGTGCCGGGGAGTTCGGCACCTACTTCATCGGCTACGCACGCTCGCCGCAGCCGCTGGAGCAGATGCTGGAAAACATGTTCGTCGGCCGCCCGGCAGGCAACTACGACCGCTTGCTCGACTTCAGCACGGCGGTCACCGGCGGGTTGTTTTTCGTGCCATCGGCCGACCTGCTCGAAGCACTGGCGGAGCGTACGGGCGGGCTGTAAAGCAAAGCAGTTCAAATGGGGGGGCGTACACCAACCCGACCATGCTCAGGAGCAACCACAGACGGTGGTGCGGCCTGAGGTATAAGGCCGCCTGGCACGGTCAAAACTGTGGGAGGGGGCTTGCTCCCGATGGCATTGGGTCCGTTAAAGTTGCATCAACTGACACGCCCTCATCGGGGCATAGGTATCTACACAACTTCCAGTGAATACGGAATCTGTGGCAATTAGGCTTCTGTGGTGAGCGGGCTTGCCCCGCGCTGGGCTGCGAAGCAGCCCCAAAACCTTCACCTCGATTGATTCTGGCACTCTGCGGTGACCTTATTGGGGCCGCTTCGCAGCCCAGCGCGGGCGGTGCGACGATTCGACAAGCCCGCTCACCACAGAGTTATGTGTCAGCCTTTAAGAGTTGTGTAGATACCCATGCTCATCGGGGGCAAGCCCCCTCCCACATGAGATTGATGCCGGGTTGAGACGGGGTGTTATATCAACCCAGCAGCCCGGTACTGACGGCCACAATCAGGAACACCCCCAGCAGCGCGCGATAGATCACAAACGGCCAGGTGGAGAACCGTTCGAGGAACTTCATCAGGCCCCAGATCGCGAAGAACGCCGAGACGCTGGCCACCACCAGCCCGAACAGCAAATGCGGCCAGGCATGGGCGGGCATATCGGCATGCACCAGCACCCACAACTCCTTCAAGCCGGCGAGGGCGATGGCGGGCAGGCCCAGCAGGAAGGAAAAACGCGCGGCCTCTTCGCGTTTGAAATTGAGGAACAGGGCCGCGGTGAGGGTCGAGCCGGAACGCGATACGCCGGGAATCAACGCGCCGATCTGCGCGACCCCGACAATCAGCGCATCGCGCAGGCGCATCTGGCTGACCTCGCGGGTATGCCGGGCACGCAGCTCGGCCGCCGCCAGCAGCACCGCCATTACCACGCAGGAAATACCGATCACCCGCAGCCCGCGCAACGGCGAATTGCAGGCGTTCAGGGTCGACGACAAGGCCAGCCCGGCAATTCCGATCGGAATGGTCGCCAACACAATCGCCACGGCCAGCTTGAACCATGGATCGTTGTAGTCGCCCCGGCGCACCGCGTCGATGCTGCCCGTGGTCACTTGGCGCACATCGCGCCAGAAGTAACTGACCACCGCCGCCAGTGCCGCCAGCTGCATGGCTGCCGAAAACGCCGAACCGGGGTCTTGCCAGCCGAGCAGGGCGGGCACTACACGCATATGGGCGGTGGAGGAGACCGGCAACAATTCGGTAATGCCCTGGATCACGCCCAGGATAAAGATCTGCAGGTAATCCAGGGAGGCGAAGCCCACATCCAGGCCGGCGGTACAAACGTTGGTCAAAGTGCGTGTCCTTGAAAAAGTGGCGAGCCGGCGGAGTTTATTCGAAATGTTTCAGCGCTTCGGCAGGGCTCGCCGCTATTTGCAATCGGTTCAGCAAGTAGAAAGGTTCGCGGCACTATTGGACTGCGCCGAGGTTTTGTGAACAATGGCGCCCTGCGTTTTTTGACCGAGAGCCCCATGCCTGAAACCACCGTGGAATTGATCCAGACCGGCCCCGAAGAAGCCGAGCTGATCCGCAATCTCTACCAGTACTACGCCTATGAATCGTCGGACTGGGAGCAGGAAGATGTCGAGGCGGACGGCCGTTTCTACATCCATGACCAGCACCTGAACCGCTATTGGCAAGACCCGCACTGGAGCGCCAACCTGTTGCTGGTGGACGGCTATATCGCCGGCTTCCTGCTGATCGAAGGCAGCGAGTTGCCGGGCATCGACGCCCTGGAACTGGCCGACCTGTTTATCCTCAAGCGCTATCGTCGCAAAGGCATCGGCCGCGCCATCGCCACCCAGGTGTTGTGCAGCGGCGAGGCGGATTGGCTGGTGCGGTTTTATGACCAGGACGAAGTGTCCCAGGCGTTCTGGCGTACGGTGCTGGATAACCTGCCGCGCCCGGTGCAGGCCCTTGAGCTGGCGGATGACCCGCAGTTGATGAGTTACCTGGTTACGCGGGCGGTGTTGCATTAAAGGTGTGCTGCATCGCCTGCGGCGGCTGCCCGAACGCCCTTAGAAACGCCTGGCGCATGCGCTCGCGATCACCGAACCCGGTTTCGCGGGCCACCACTTCCACCGGATGACGGCTGGTTTCCATCATCGCCCGTGCGGCTTCAACCCGCAGGGATTCGATGGCCTTGGCCGGCGTCTGCCCGGTTTCTTCGCGAAATACCCGGCTGAACTGGCGCGGGCTCAGCCTGGCCACCTCGGCCAGGGCGTCCACCGACAGGTCATGGGTGAGGTTTTCGCGGGCGTAGGCCAGGGCCAGTTGCACACGGTCGGACTTGGGGTCCAACTCCAACAGTGCAGACAACTGCGATTGCTCGCTGCCCCGGCGCTGGGCGATCACCAGCTTGCGCGCAATGCGCCGGGCGAGGTCGCTGCCCAGGTCGTTCTCCACCATGGCCAGCGCCATGTCCACCCCGGCACTCATGCCGGCGCCGGTCCATACCTGGCCGTCGACGATAAACAGCTTGTCTTCTTCCAGGCGGATGTCCGGATAGCGCTTGCGAAAGGCCGGCGCGTGGATCCAGTGGGTGGTGGTGCGCTTGCCGTCGAGCAAGCCGGCCTCGGCCAGCACGAAGATGCCCATGCACAGCGACGCGACACGCCGCGATTGAGCCGAGGCGGCCTTGACCAGTTCCAGCAGGTTGGCCTCGGGTAGGCGAAACTCCAGGTAACCGCTGACGATCAGCGTGTCATAGCCTTGGGGCCGCAGGGGCGAGGTGTTCACCGAGAAGCCCTGGGACGTCATCACCGCGCCGCCGCTTTCCGACACCAGGTGAAACTCATAGGCGGGCTCACCGCGCAGCAGGTTCGCGCACTCGAACACCGAGCCCAGGCTGAGGCTCAGGGATTGGAAGTTCGGGTAAACCATCAGCGCAACGCTGTGCATCGCATGTCTCCAGGGGCGTGGGAGGGTGGATTGTCGGCGGCTGCCGGGAAAACGGCAACCGACTTCGGGTCATGTCCGGAATCCTTGCGCATATGACATTGTGAGGGGTTGGCGCGGCCCCTAACATTCCCTCAACGAACTAGACGACTGGTCTAATCGGGACGGAGTGAAGCATGAGCAGCGAAACTAAAAGTGCACGGCAGACCATTCTCGACACGGCGCAGTTGATTGTTGGCCGTAAAGGATTCTCTGCGGTGGGCTTGAACGAAATACTTCAAGCCGCCCAGGTGCCTAAAGGTTCGTTCTATCACTACTTCAACTCCAAGGATGGCTTCGGTGTCGTGTTGCTCGACACCTACTTCGACAACTACGTGCACGGCATGCAGCAACTGTTCGACCAGCCCGGTTTATCCCAGCACGCCAAGTTGATGCGTTATTGGCAGGCCTGGATCGACAATCAGACCGGCTGCACCGATGCGGGCAAATGCCTTGCCGTCAAACTGGGTGCGGAGGTGTCAGACCTTTCAGAGCCCATGCGGTTGGCGCTGCTGCGTGGCACCTCGCGCACCATCGATTTACTGGCTATCGCCATACAGCGCGGCGTCGACGACGGTTCCCTCAGCGTCGATCAAGCCCCCGAAAGCCTGGCCCGGCGCCTGTACGCGTTGTGGCTGGGGACCAGCGTCATGAGCAAGATCACCCGTACATCCGCGCCTTTCGAGGAGGCGTTGCTGCTGACCCGACAGCTGTTGGGTTGCCCTGGACACACAGACATTCACTGATCGAGGCACTGGAAAATGAAAGTATTAATGGTACTGACCTCTCACGACCAGCTTGGCGACACCGGCCGCAAGACCGGCTTCTGGCTCGAAGAATTTGCCGCACCCTATTACGTGTTCAAGGACGCCGGCGCCGAACTGGTGCTGGCGTCCCCGGCCGGTGGCCAGCCGCCCCTGGACCCGGTGAGTGACGCGCCCGATGCGCAAACCGAGCAGACTCGCCGCTTTGCCGCCGATCCTGCCGCGCAACAGGCCCTGGCCAACACGGTCAAGCTGGACACGGTCAACGCCGCCGACTTCGACACCGTGTTCTACCCAGGTGGCCACGGCCCGCTGTGGGACCTGGCAGAGTCACCGGTGTCCATCGCCCTGATCGAGTCCTTCGAGCGTGCCGGCAAGCCCATTGGTTTTGTCTGCCATGCACCGGGCGCCTTGCGTCACGTCAAGGCCGTCAATGGCGAGCCGCTGGTCAAGGGCCGTCGTGTCACCGGCTTCTCCAACTCGGAAGAAGCGGCGGTGGGCCTGACCGATGTGGTGCCGTTCCTGATTGAAGATGATTTCAAGGCACTGGGCGGCAACTATCAGAAGGGCGCCGACTGGCAATCCTTCGTGCTCGAAGATGGTTTGCTGATCACTGGACAGAACCCTGCCAGTTCCAGTGACGTGGCCAAGGCGCTGCTCAAACTCACCGCGTAAGTTAATTAACCCTTCCATTCATTGGCGACTTGCAACAGTCGCCAATGCGTTTGCTCGTCTCGAATTTGGAATACCCCAATGACTAACAGCATCTTAAGTACCCCGGTCAAACTGGGTCATCACACCTTGAACAACCGTATCGTGCTGCCACCGTTGACACGCCAGCGCAGCGCCCAGCCCGGCGATATCGCCACCGACCTGATGGCCGAGTATTACCGCCAGCGCGCTACGGCCGGTTTCATGGTCAGCGAAGGTACGCAGATCGAACCCCGTGGCCAGGGTTATGCCTGGACGCCGGGCATCTACACCCCGGCGCAGATCGACGGCTGGCGCAAGGTCACCGACGCGGTGCATGCCGAAGGCGGGGTGATCTTTGCCCAGCTGTGGCATGTGGGCCGTGTGTCCCATAACGCCTTGCAGCCTGACGGCGCCGCACCGGTGGCACCGTCGGCGATTCAAGCCCAGCAAGCCAAGGCCTTTATCGAGACCGGGCCTGGCACGGGTGAATTGAAGCAACCGCCGGTGCCTCGCGCCTTGAGCGTGCTCGAGATTGAAGAATTGGTCGGGCACTACGCCCAGGCCGCACGCAATGCCCTGGACGCCGGGTTTGACGGCGTGGAAATTCATTCGGCCAACGGTTACCTGGTCAACCAGTTCATCTCGGCCCATTCCAACCAGCGCGACGATGAGTACGGTGGTTCGCTGCATAATCGCCTGCGCTTTTTGCGCGAGATCGTCGAAGCCGTCAGCAAGGTGGTCGGGCCGGAGCGCCTGGGCGTGCGGTTTTCGCCGTTGTTCAGCGGCACCGACCAGGACCGTGTGTACATCGGCCTGGTGGAAGAAGACCCGCATCACACCTACATCGAAGCGATCAAGGTGCTGGAACAGTCGGGCATCGCCTACGTGTCCATCGCCGAAGCGGACTGGGACAACGCCCCCGTGCTGCCCGACAGCTTCCGTGAAGCCGTGCGCAGCACCTTCAGCGGTCGCATTATCTACGCCGGTCGCTACACCGCTGAACGCGGCGCGAAACTGGTGGACGCCGGTCTGGCGGATTTGATTGCGTTCGGACGGCCGTTCATTGCCAACCCGGACCTGCCGCAACGGCTATTCAAGGGCTGGCCGTTGAACCCGCTGCGGGAAGAGGGGATGTATGGTGGGGGAGAGGTTGGCTACATCGACTACCCCACCTATTCCGAGTAAGAACGCGGTCAATGTGGGAGGGGGCTTGCCCTGATGCCAGCCATTTAAGAAGGAACACTATAACTGTGGTGAGCGGGCTTTTTGTGGTGAGCGGGCTTGCCCCGCGCTGGGCCGCGAAGCGGCCCCAATAAGAGCGCTGCAGTGTGTCAGGCAGCTCCGGGGCTGTGTTTGGGGCTGCTGCGCAGCCCAGCGCGGGGCAAGCCCGCTCACTACAGGTTGCTGCTTGCGCCTCACACATTTGCTTTGTGTTGCCTGCTGGTTACTCCACCCGCAACACAATCTTGCCGATATGGTCCCCACCTTCCATCCGCGCATGGGCCTGGGCGGCGTCGGTGTATGCGTACACCTTGTCGATGATCGGCAGGCAACGCCCGGCCTCCAATACCGGCCAGATGTACTCGCGCAACTGTTCGGCAATCGCGGCTTTTTCAGCCTTGCTGCGCGCACGCAACAGCGAGCCGGTAATCACCGCGCGCTTGCCGAGGATGCTCAACAGGTCGACGTCGTTGGCCTTGGCGCCGCCGAGGAAACCCAGCATCACCAGGTGGCCGTCCATGGCCAGGGCCTTGAGGTTGTTGTTCAGATACGAGCCGCCCATGATGTCGAGGATCACATCCACACCCTGGCCGTTGGTCTGTTGCGCGATGACCTCGGCAAAATCCTGCTCGCGATAATTGATCGGCTCCCCGCCCAGCTGGGCAATGGCCGCGCATTTGTCGGCGCTGCCGGCGGTGGCGAAGGCCTGGATGCCGAATTCGCGGCACAGCATCAGCGCGGTCGTACCGATGCCGCTGGTGCCGCCGTGGATCAGCACGCGCTGGCCGGTGTGGGCATCGCCGAGGCCGAACAGGTTGGCCCACACGGTGAAGAAGGTTTCCGGCACGGCGGCGGCTTGAATCCAGTCCATGCCTTCAGGAATCGGCAGCGCCTGGCTGGCGGGCACCGTGCAGAACTGCGCATAGCCGCCGCCATTGGTCAGGGCGCAGACCTTATCGCCCACGGCGTATTCGGTCACGCCGTCGCCCAGCGCGGCCACTTCGCCTGCCACTTCCAGGCCAGGCAGCGGGTTCATGCCGGGTTTCATCGGGTACTTGCCGGCGCGTTGCAGGGCGTCGGGGCGATTGACACCGGCCGCATGCACGCGAATCAGGATCTCGCCGGGGCCCGCCACCGGTACATCTGCCCGGCGTGGTTGCAGCACCTCGGGGCCACCGGGGGTGGTGATTTCGATCAGGGTCATTTCTTTGGGAAGCGTCATTTCAGATTACCTGCAGCGATGAGCGTATGGGTTGGGACCGCGTCGGACGGCCGACGGTTCAGCAGGCGCATGCCCGGTTCCAGGGCCAGGGCGACCACTATCGCCCCCGCGGCGATCATGAACAACAGCGCATGCTGGCCTCCGCTGACGTTGAACAGGGCGGAATAGGCAAACCCCGAGAGTGCCTGGAAAGTCGCAAAGGAGACCGTGGCACGGCTCCACGCGACCTGCTGCTGATGATGGTTGGGGAGCAGTTCGTGCACCCGCGCCAGCGCCAACGGCACGATGCCCGGCGGGAAAGAACCGAGGATCACCGCGAGCACCGCCAGGCCAGTCAACGAGCCGGCAAACGGCAACGCACCGACGGCAATCGCCTGCACCACCAGCACCACGCGGATGCTCAAGCGCGCCCCCAGTTTATCTGCGAGGAACCCGTAAGTGACCGGCCCGACAATCGACCCCAGGCCGTACATCACCCAGATCATCGCGCCGATATGCGCCCCGGCCCCCAGGCCACGGGCCACGTAATCCACCAGGAACACCATCGCCGGTACCAACCCCGCGGCCATAAAGGCGTATTGGGCGAACAGCAGGTACACGCCGGAAGGCGTTGCTACGGCCGCGCCGGATGGCGGCGCGTCTTCATGCAGCGTGCCCGCAGGCCAGGCGAACCAGCTGGCGGCGGTCAGCACCAGGGCCAACAGGCCGAGGCCGAACCAGGTCTGCTGCAAACCCAGGCTCAGCAGCGGCGGCACAAGGGTGCCGGAGCCGGCGATGCCCAGGCCGATGCCGAGGAAGATCGCCCCACTGGCCAGACCCCGGCGTGCGGCCGGTACATGGGGCAACACGGTCGCCGCCACCAGCACCATGATTGCGCCACCGGCAATCCCCGACAGCAGGCGCCAAGCGAAGAACCACACCACCGACAGCGGGAAGCCACAGGCGAAGAACGCCAGGGTCACCGCAACCATCATGAGGCGCAGCGCGGTCCTGTTCGAGGTGCGCTGGGCGATGGGCCGCCCGATCAGCGCGCCGATCAGGTAACCCACCAGGTTGGCGGCGCCGAGGTACACCACGTCATTGGCGCTGAACCATTGGGCCTGGATCAGCGACGGAATCAATGGCGTATAGGCAAAACGTGCCAGGCCGATGCTGACCAGGCTGGCGCACAGGCCTGCGAAGATCGGCAGCCACACGGAGCGGCGGGGTGGGGCGTGAGTGTCGAGCATGATGGCGGTCCTGGGTATTTTTCTCTGGTGCCCAGCATATCCAGGTTTTTGGATGCAATAATGCAGCGAATACACGTCGCTGTGATGCAGATATGCAGCATAAGGAGGCAGCATGAATTGGGATGATGCACGGGTATTCCTGGCGGTCTGCCGCGAGTCGACGTTGCGCGGGGCCGCACGGGTATTGGGGGTCGACCAGGCCACAGTCGGGCGGCGGGTCAACGCCCTGGAAAAGTCCCTGGGTGCCACGCTGTTCCTGCGCACCTCCGAAGGCTACGCCCTGACCGCCGTCGGCGAGGCCGCCCTGTACTCGGTGGAAAAAATGGAACGCTCGGCCCTGGAGCTGGAGCGCCAGATCCAGGGCCTGGATGACCGCCTGACCGGCACCGTACGGGTCAGCACCACCGACTCCCTGGCCATCGACTTCCTGATCCCGGCGATTGCGCGCCTGCACGTCCAGCACCCGGATGTGCGCGTGCAGCTCGACGCGTCTACCCAGTTCCTGAGCCTGGCCAAACGCGAGACCGACATCGCCGTGCGCAACACCCGCCCGGACAGCCCCGACCTGATCGCCCGGCGTCTCGCGCGCTGGCCGGTGGGGTTGTTTGCGTCCCAGGCCTATATCGATCGCCAGGGTACGCCGGAGCCGGGCAGCCTGTTTGAAGGGCATGATCTTGTGGTCTATCAACCGTACCTGCAAACCCAGAAGGACATGACCCTGGTCTCGGAACCCCTGGGCCGTGGGCGCATCGTCGCCGCCCTGAGTTCCAGCCTGTTGGTGCGCCGCTCTATCGCCGCCGGGATCGGCATCGGCGAAATCCCGATCCTCACCGGCGAGCGCGACGGGCTGGTACGCCTGTGGCCGGAGCGCGCGCGGCCGTTGCCTTACGACGTCTGGCTGGTGACCCACGCCGACCTGCGCCACACCGCACGGGTGCGGGCGGTGATCGATGAAATCGTCGCGGGGTTTGCCGGAACGGGGGATTAGTCAGCACAGGCTTGCAAGCATGCGTACCGCGCCGTGGACACAATCGACGTCGATAACCTGTCAACCCACCGGAGCGCATATGAACGAATCAAGACACCAGGACCTGGGGCTGTTGTTTCTGCGAGGCAGCGGGGCGCTGTTCCTGCTGTGGGTGCATGGCCTGCCCAAGTTGCTCAACTACAGCGAGCAGTTGAAGCAGATCGAAGACCCGTTTCACCTAGGCGCCCATGTCACCTTGCTGCTGGCGATTTTCGCCGAAGTGCTGTGCCCGCTGCTGATCATCGCCGGGGTGCTGGTGCGCCTGGCGTGCCTGCCGATTCTGGCGGTGCTGGTGATTGCGATGGTGGTGGTGCATCCGGAGTGGACGCTGCTGGAAGGGCAATTCGGCTGGCTGCTGTTGATCATGTTCACCAGCATCCTGATTGCCGGACCAGGGCGCCTGGCACTGGAAAAAAAGGCCGGGTAAACCAACCCTCTGTAGGAGCGAGCTTGCTCGCGAAGAACTCTAGAGCGACGCGTGAAATCTGATTTACTGCGTCATCGTTGACGATCTTCGCGAGCAAGCTCGCTCCTACAGGGGAGTGGCGTGCCGGCCAAAGGAGCGGGTGTTTCAGCGATTCAGGAACGCCAGCAGGTCTTCGTTCAGGGCCTGAGCGTGGGTCACGGCAAAACCGTGGGGCGCATCCTTGTACACCTTCAGCTCGGCGCCCTTGATCATCTCGGCTGCAACCTTGCCGGTGGTCTCGAACGGCACGATCTGGTCGCCGTCACCGTGGATCACCAGGGTCGGCACGTCGATCCTGGCCATGTCCGGGCGGAAGTCGGTCTCGGAAAAGGCGGTGACGCAATCCACGGTCGACTTGAGGGACGCCAGCATGGCGATCTGGAGGGTCTGGGTCAGCGTACCTTCGGAAACGACCTGGCCCTTGTTGATGCCGAAGAACGGCGTGTTGAAGTCAGCGATGAACTGCGCACGGTCTTTCAGCAACCCGGCCTTGATGCCGTCGAACACTTCGGTCGGCACGCCCTGGGGGTAATCGGGCTTCTGGCCGAAGATCGGCGTCACTGCGCCCAACAGCACCAGGCCGGCCACGCGTGCACTGCCGTGGCGTGCGATGTAGCGGGCCACGTCGCCGCCGCCCATGGAGAAGCCCACCAGGGTCACGTCCTTGAGGTCCAGGTGTTCGATCAGCTGCGCGATGTCGTCGGCGAAGGTGTCGTAGTCGTTGCCGGTCCACGGCTGGTCCGAGCGGCCAAAGCCACGGCGGTCGAACGCGATGGTGCGAAAGCCACGGCTGCTGAGGTATTCCATCTGGTATTCCCACATGTCGGCATCCAGCGGCCAGCCGTGGCTGAACAGCACGGGCTTACCGCTGCCCCAATCCTTGAAGTAGATCTGGGTACCGTCTTTGGCAACGAATGTGCTCATGGAAAACTCCTTGATTGAGGGACTGAAAAACCAGCCTCACTATTGCCCGAAACCGGGCCGGGGGCTTGTACGGGTGTGCTTGCCTGGGGTCACCAACTGAACTTGAGCTCGACCCCCAGGTAATTGCTGTCATCGCCGCCGGCATCGCGCAAGGTGCGGCCCACGGCGTAGTGCACCGCTTCAACCGCGCCGGTGAGGTTCGGCGTAAACACATAGTCGGTACGCAGCTGACCATAGGCACCGGTCCAGCGTTCACCCTGGCCTGCGGTTCCGGCGACGGGCAGGTTCGGCTGGGTGTACACCGCGTCGCTGGTGGTCTGGCGCCACAGCAGGCCGACGGCGGTCTGCACGCTGAGCTTGTCGATGGGCTTGACGGTGATCGACGGTTTGACGTGAATCAGGTTGCTGTAGCCCGTATAGCCGGCCAGGGAAAAATAGTAGCCGTTGGGGAACAGCGGGTTGAACGTGCCGACGGTGCCGTCACCGGTCTTGCGGTCGCCCGAGGCAATGTCCAGTTGCAGGCCGATGCGCGGCTTCCACGCCAGGCTCTCGAAGGTGTACCCCGTGCGGCTGCCCCCGGCCCAGGCGCGAATATCCTTGCTGCCCACCGAGCCGCTTTGCAGCATGGCTTCGATGTCCCAGTCGAACCCCAGGGCCGCACCGCCCAGGCGTGCGTCGAACAGGTGGCGGGTTTCATCGCCGTCCGCGTCGAGGTAATGCGCGGCACTGCGTTCGTACACGCCGTAGTAGGCCGACAGCTCATTCTTGCCGCCCACCAGCCGCTCGACCCGCAGCATGTGGAAGCGCGCGTCACGGTTGGATGTGTCGTCGAAGTGCCGCTCGTCCTGATACTGCACCGGCTGGCTGGCGATCCCGATAAAGCGCCAGTTGGACGTTTCCCAATCGGCCCACAGCGCATCGAAGGATTGCCGCACATTCGGGCCATCCCGCGATGAGATGAAACGCTGCAAGTCGAAGGCGAAGTCCTGGCGCCCGACACGGGCCTTGAGCGTGCCGCTGCCGAAGGCATTGACGTATTCGGCAAAGGCCAGGCGCAGATCGACGCGGTTTTGGTCGGCGCCGCCGACCGTGGTCTTGTCGTAGGCGCGTACGTCTTCCAGTTGGGTGAAGAGCCGCCAGTATTCGTTCAAGTGCAGGTCGGCGTGCACCTGGAAGCGCTGGATCAGGTAGCGATCTCGCTTCACGTCCTTCACCCCAAAACCACTGGCATCGTTCATCTCGAAGCGCTCACGCAGTGTCGCCCCCAATGATAAATAGGTGAACGGGTTGGCGCTGGACAGCGGGATGTACTTCAAGCTGTCCAGCGGTTGCGTGCGTAACGCCGGGTCACGCAGCACCGACCAGTCCTCCTGCCAGCGATTGGTCTTGATGGCCGGTCGTGTCGGTTGCTCGTCGGCGTGGGCGCTGCCGAGCAGCAGCGGCCACAGCACGGCCAGGCCCCAGCCTGTGCGGCGAATCATTTTGCGGCGTGGAGCTGGTGAATTTCCGCGACGTAGCCGCCGGGGAATTCCACCACGGCGCTGCGCCGGCCCTTGCTGTCAAAGGCCGGCACCAAGACCTTGGCGCCGGAACCGGTGGCCTTGCCCAGCGTGGCCGTCAGGTCAGGCACTTGATAACCGGTGGTCTCGTGGCCGAAGGGGTAGGGCAGGTGGCCGTTGGTGACCAGCACCGCCATGCGCCCGAATGGCGACTCGATATCGACGCGACGGTAAGTGCCAGTGGCCTGACCCACATCGACGCCAGGCGCGTGTTTGTCATCGGCCAGGACCTTGCCGTGGGAGAAACCCAGAAACGCTTTGATAAAGGCGTCAGCGCGATCGGTGGACAGGTACACGCGGTTTTCCGGCACGGTCTGGAACGCCGCGTAGTCCGGGGTCTTGGTGTGCCAGTAGAGCTGCATGTTCACGCCACCCGGCCATTGCACCACGGCGTCTCGGCCGATCGGGTCCGGGAAGTCGCTGACGATAACGGCGGCGCCGTTTTCCCGCGCGGCGTTGAGCGCCGCGTCCATGTCCTTGACCAGGTAGCCGTTGCGTTCCTGGCCGAAGGGGTGCGGGATGGGTGTGGTGAAACCGAACAGCGACACCGTGCCCGCCGGCGTCTGCAGCAGTTGCGAGGTGGTGCTGCTCGGCACCGGCAGCACGTTCACCACCACCTGGGGCGTGCTCTTGCCGCCAAAGGTGGCGAGGAAACTCTGGGCGAAACGCTCCACATCCGCCGGGGCCACATACACGTGGCTGGTGTCGTATTGCGGCGCCACGGCCACGCTCGGGGTTGCCGCGAAGGCATTGCCCATCATTGCGCTCGCCAGCAGCGTCAATGCCACAGATACCTTGATTGCTTTGCTGCCCATGCCCACTCTCCAGCACTTCTACGGGATTGAAAGCCGTGAGGTTAGGGGCAGGGACGCGATGGAAATTGTACAAACGTGCTCGGTTGAACGGTTCAGCGTCTATGCTGGTCCACTGACCTCTACCGTCAGATCACACAGGTGAACGAAATGGCCAAGACCTACAGCTACGCCGCCCGGAACGCCACGGATGCCCTCAAGCCCTTTACCTTCGAGCGCCGCGCGCCGGGGGCGGACGACGTACAGATCGACATCCTCTACTGCGGCGTGTGCCACTCCGATTTGCACACCGCGCGTAACGAGTGGAACAACACCCTGTACCCGTCGGTACCCGGCCACGAAATCGTCGGCCGCGTGACGGCGGTGGGGGGCAATGTGAGCAAATTCAAGGTCGGCGACCTCGCCGGTGTCGGCTGCATGGTCGACAGCTGCCAGCACTGCGCTTCCTGTGCCGAAGGCGAGGAGCAATACTGCGAGAGCGGTTTTACCGGCACCTACAACGGCCCGGTATTCGGCGGTGAAAATACCTTTGGCGGCTATTCGGACAGCATCGTGGTCAAGGAGAAGTTCGTGCTGCGCATCTCCCACGACGATTCCAACCTGGCCGCCGTCGCGCCCTTGCTGTGTGCGGGCATCACCACCTATTCGCCGCTGCACCACTGGAAGGTCGGGCCCGGCAAGAAGGTCGGTGTGGTGGGCCTGGGCGGCCTGGGGCACATGGCGGTGAAGATCGCCCATGCCATGGGCGCCCATGTCACGCTGTTCACCACCTCGCCCAACAAGCGCGAAGACGGCCTGCGCCTGGGCGCCGACCAGGTGGTGGTATCGAAGAACCCGGACGAAATGGCCAAGGTCGCCAACAGCCTGGACTTCATCCTCAACACCGTCGCCGCGCCGCATAACCTCGATGCGTTCCTCAACCTGCTCAAGCGCGACGGCACCATGACCCTGGTCGGCGCCCCGGACAGCCCGCACCCGTCGCCAACCGTATTCAACCTGATCTTCAAGCGCCGCAGCCTGGCCGGCTCGCTGATCGGCGGGATCCAGGAGACCCAGGACATGCTCGACTTCTGCGCCAGGCACGGGATTGTCTCGGACGTGGAGATGATCGACATCCAGGGCATCAACGAGGCGTATGAGCGCATGCTCAAGGGCGATGTGAAGTACCGGTTCGTGATCGATATGGACAGCTTGAAAAAGGAAAGCCACGCGGCTTGAAAACTGCTCCGGGAAACACTGGGGGCAATGTAGGAGGGGGGCTTGCCCTGATGCCAGTCAGTTAAGGAGGAACACTGTAACTGTGGTGGTGGTGGTGGT